>CAZIGE010000024.1:0-26516 GCA_964538475.1 uncultured Oscillospiraceae bacterium
TTATTCTACCGGATTTGATCTCTATGCTCAACTTATTTTTTGCGACAATGGGGTCGGGCTCATCACCTGACCCCAACATTTATTATAGAACCTTTTTCGTTTGGGCTTGACAGGCGAATGCGCTTGTATTATGATAATAGGACAAGGACACAGGGGGTGTTTTCATGTCCTGGAAATTTACCGGCGACCGTCCGGTCTACCTGCAGATCGCGGAGCGGATCCGCAGCGACATCCTGCGGGGGCATTTTCCGCCCGGTACCCGCATCCACACCGTTCGCGAGCTGGCATTGCTCGCAAATGTCAATCCCAACACGATGCAGCGCGCGCTGACCCTGCTGGAGGATGAAGGGATCCTGGTCTGCTGCGGCACGCAGGGACGCTTCGTCACCGATCGGGAAGATATTCTGGAGCAGGCGCGCCACACAGCCCAGCTGGAACTGGCACGCGAATGTGCCGCGCGGCTTTCCACGCTCGGCATGACCATGCATGAGGCGGCGCAGCTGCTTGCACAGTCCGCAAAGGAGGAAGAAACATGTCCGAAAACATCATTTTAACGACCGCACACCTGACCAAATATTACGGCAGCAGCCCCGCTTTGCAGGATCTGAATTTGCAGCTGCCCGCGGGGCGCATCATCGGCCTGCTCGGGCCGAACGGAAGCGGCAAGACGACGCTGCTGAAGCTGGCCGCCGGGCTGCTGACCCCGACGAGCGGCTCCATCGCGATCGACGGCCTGCCCGTCGGCACGCAGACGAAACGCATCGTTTCCTATCTTCCCGACCGCACTTACCTGCGAAACGAGCAGACGGTGCGCGAGCAGCTCGACCTGTTTCGGGATTTTTATGACGATTTTGACTGCGTCCGCGCCGAGCGGATGCTGCACGATCTGGGCATCCCGCCGCAGACCCGCTTCGGTACGCTGTCCAAGGGCAACCGCGAAAAGGTGCAGCTGGTGCTGGTGATGTCGCGGCGCGCAAAGCTGTATCTGCTGGACGAGCCGATCGGCGGCGTGGATCCCGCTGCGCGGGAATACATCCTGCGCACCATCGTGACGAATTATGCGCCCGAGGCGTGCATCGTGATCTCTACACATCTGATCGCCGATGTCGAGCCGGTGCTCGACGGCTTCGTGTTCCTGCGAAACGGCCGCGTGATCCGCTCCGGTGAAACGGACGCGGTGCGGCAGGAGAGCGGCAAGAGTCTGGACGAACTTTTCAGGGAGGTGTTTCAATGTTTTCCCGGCTGATGAAGTATGAATGGCGCGCCAATTCGCGCCTGTTCGGCATCTTGTCGCTGGCAGTCTGCGGTGTCGGCCTGGCGGCGACGTTGGTGCTGCGCCTGCTGGTCAGCGGCACGCCGTTCCCGGACGAGTATGACAGCGTGTTTGGCTACCTGTTTGTCGCAGCCATGTGCGTTTTCCTGTTTTTCTGCGCCATTGCGGTGTGCGTTTATGTGCTGGCGATCCAGTTCCTTTCACTGTACCGCTTCCATAAGAACAAATTCACCGACGAGGGGTATCTGACCTTCACCCTGCCTGTTACGGCCACGCAGATCTTCTGGTCGTCGTTCCTTTCCATGCTGCTGTGGCTGGTGATCTCGGCGGTGGTGGCCGTTGCGGTGGTGGCGGTCGTGATCCTGTTCGGCACGGCGCGCGGCGAACTTGTCAACACCGAGCTCCTGCGGGAGCTGAGCGAAACGATCCCGTTCCTTATCCGGGATCTTCAGCCGCTGCTGACGCAGGAGCTCACGCCCGTTTACCTGATCGCGCAGGGGCTTTCCGTGGCGATCACGCCGTTTTATGCGCTGATCATCCCGATGGCCTGCATCACCGTCGGTGCGATGTTGGCCAAGAAGCACAAGATCCTCGCTGCATTCGGCATATATTACGCCGTGAATTTCGTGTTCGGCATCGTTTCCTCGCTTGTGAATATCCTCCCCATGCTCATTTTGATGAACGGCGACGATTCGACGGTATATTATGTGGTCAACGCATTCCTTGAGCTGGGGCTGAAAGCGGCGCTGACCGTCGGCGCGTATTTCCTGACGGTGCACCTGATGAAGCATCGTCTGAATTTGCCGTAAAGGGAACGCATTTTTCGAATTTCGACCGAATGGGCGTTGTTTTTCGGCGCATCCTGTGCTATAATCACGCATAACAGGGGACGATCGTCCAAATTTGTTTTGGGAGGTTCGGCTATGGCTGATGCCATTCGTTTTCGCACCGCGCTCAACGGGTTTCATCGGGAGGATGTGGTGCATCATCTGGAATATCTGCAAAATCGTCATGCCGCGCAGGTGGCGCAGCTGAAGCAGGAGCTGGCCGAGGCCAGACAGGCCGCCGCACAGGGCGAGCAGCTTCGGGATATGCTCGACGATCTGCGCAGGCAGTATGCGCAGCTGGAATCGGAGCGGGATGCCGCGCTTGCGCGTGCCGAGGTGCTGGAACGGGAAAAGCGCGACGCGCACCCGACTGCGTCCGTCGGCGATGCGGAGCTGGAGACATACCGCCGCGCCGAGCGCGCCGAACGGCAGGCGCAGCAGCGCGCCGATCAGCTGCTGGCACAGGCGCATGCGCTGCTGGCTGATGCGGGCATTCGGGCAGAGGAAAATGCCGCGCAGATCGGTCTGGCGGCCGAGCGTGCGGCGGCCGAGCTGACCGCGTTGCAGCAGGCTGTGCAGGAAAGCAGGGGCGTCATGCAGGACGTTGCGGCAGCCATGCGGACCATGCGGCCGCAGGATGCACAGTGACCGTTACGATTTCCTGCTCCCTCGCAGTTTACGAAAAAACGGAGGCATATCATGCTGTTTGACACCCATGCCCATATGGACGACCGCGCGTTCGACGCGGATCGGGATGCGCTGCTGCGCGCGCTTCCCGAACAGGGGATCGCTCTGCTGATGAATCCGGGGTGCAGCCTGTCGTCCTCCCGCGAGGCAGACCGTCTTTCCCGCCGCTATGACTATATTTATGCCGCCGTCGGTTCGCATCCCGATGCGGCGGACGAGGTGGACGATGCGGTTTTGACGCAATACCGCCAAATGGCGCAGGCCAATCCGAAGATCCGCGCCATCGGCGAGATCGGGCTGGACTACCATTATGAGGATGTTCCCCGCGCGCGGCAGCAGCAGGCGTTTCGGGATCAAATGGCGCTGGCGGCGCAGTTGGGACTTCCCGTGATCGTACACGAGCGGGAGGCACACGCCGACGCGATGCAGATCGTTTCGGAATTCCCCACGGTGACGGGGGTATTCCACTGCTTTTCCGGCTCGGTCGAGCTGGCGCAGTGGCTGGTCGCACGCGGCTGGTATATCGGTTTTACGGGCGTGCTGACGTTCAAAAACGCCCGACGGGCGACGCAGGTCGCCGCCGCGCTCCCGCTTGAACGTCTGGTTTTGGAGACGGACTGCCCTTATATGTCGCCCGAGCCGTTCCGCGGCAGGCGAAACGACCCGGGGAAGCTGATCTGCATGGCGCAGAAGCTGGCGCAGCTGCGCGGTCTGGAACAGGAGGAGATCGAACGCATCACGCTGGAAAACGGCAGGCGGCTGTATCGGCTGCCCGATCTTTGACACACATAAAGCAAAATCGCCGCGACCGATCTGCGCATCGGTCGCGGCGAGCAGCTTTTTTACACTGTTGAATGCCCCTCGACTGTGCGCCAAAGCCTCCCCTGTGCAGGGGGATGCAAAATCTATGATTTTTGACGGAGGGGGCGTCAGTTGTCTGCGCCCCAGATGCAGCGGGGGTATTTTCCCGCCTCGGTCATGGCGCGCATGGCAGCCACCACGGCGGGCTTGTCCGCGGCGTAGGTCACGCCGTACCAGCGGTCTTCGGAGGACAGTACGCGCATCACGGCCTTTCCTTCGGCCAGCAGCGTTCCGACAACGGCGGGGAGCAAAAATTCGCTCTTTGCCGGGTTTTTCGGCATTTCGCCGTACAGAAAGCGTGGGAAACGCGCGGCCAGTTCCCGCAGGAACACAGGCGTGAAGCCGAACATATTCATCGAAACAACGGTATCCGGCGAGAGTGGCTCCCATGTCGTGCCGTCGCAGGTGTGGCGAATGCCGTCGGGATGCTTTTCGATGCGGAGCAGCTCCCGAATTTGGGTCAGATGTCCCGCTTCGTCCACCGTACATACGCCGCGCGCGACGCTTCCGTTGTCGCTGACGGTATTTTTCAGATAGTAGCCGACCATGTAAAAATCATAGCTTTCCGCATCCTGTGCGGCGGAAAGCGCACGGTAGATCGCGCGAAACGCGGACTTTCCGTAGTAATCGTCGGCGTTGATGACCGCGAATGGCGCATCGCCGATCTCCTCGGCGGCACACAGCACGGCATGACCCGTGCCCCACGGCTTTGCGCCGCGCGCGTCGGGCACGCGCACATCCGGCGGCAGGAGCTTTTCCTGCTCCTGAAAGGCGTAGCGGATCTGCATGGGGCAGCGCGCAAGACGTTTTCCGACGGTCTGCATAAAATCGTCGCGAATGGCCTCCTTGATGATGATGACGGCGGTTTTGAAGCCCGCCTCGTGCGCATCGTACAAAGAGTAGTCCAGGATCGCCTCGCCGCAGCAGCCGACGGGGTCGATCTGCTTCAGTCCGCCGTAGCGGCTGCCCATTCCGGCGGCCATCACAACAAGTACGGGTTCTTTCATATTCGTTCTCCTCCGATCATTGCGTGCAGGACGATGTCCTGCCTGTTCAGTTTTGCCCAGGAAAATTCATGCAGAAGCTCCTGCGCGGAAATGGGGCAGTCGCAGGCCAGCAGACCGCACGAGGATGCCAGCAGACCGATGATCTGCTCCGGCCGAAAGCGCTGTCGCAGTTGCCCGAGATCCATATCCCGATCCCGCTTGGACAGCCGCCGCCCATCCGGTGCGACCAGCAGCGGCACATGGCCGTAGGTCGGGTGCGGCAGGCCGAGCAGCTCCTGCAAATACATCTGCCTCGCGCAGGAGGATAGCAGGTCAACGCCCCGCACCACCTCGGTCACGCCGCTCTCACCGTCGTCAACCGTAACGGCCAGCTGATAAACATACACCCCGTCTGCCCGCCGCACGACGAAATCGCCGCAATCGACGGCAAGATTTTCGGTGTGCCGCCCCTGCAACAGATCGACGAATTCCCACTGCCTGTCCGGCACGGTCACGCGCCAGGACGGTGCTGCGGAGAACGCGGCGCGCTGCTGCGGTGTCAGTGCGCGGCAGGTGCCGGGATATACATAGGTGCCGTCGCTTCGGTGCGGCGCATTGACTGTGTGCAGCTGACTGCGCGTGCAGTAGCACGGGTACAGGAGCCCCTTCTCCCGCAGCGCCTCGAAGCAACGGTCGTAAGCGGGGGTGCGCCTGCTTTGCGGGGTGCTCTCGGCATCCCACGTCAGGCCGAGCCAGCGCAGATCGTCGCGCAGCGTTTCGGCATATTCCGCGCAGGTGCGCTGTGTGTCCAGATCCTCCATGCGCAGCACGATTCCGCCGCCGCGGCTTTTGGCCGACAGCCAGGCGATCAGAAACGCGAACACGTTCCCCAGATGCATACGCCCGGACGGCGTGGGCGCAAAGCGCCCGATCGGTGCAGTTTCCACGTTCTCACCCCCTGCTCTCATTCTAGCCCAAACGGCGGGGATTGTAAAGAAAAAAATCACCGAATGCCGCTGCACGGCGGGATTGATTTTCCTGCCTTTTCATGATACCATGAAGAAAAATCAAACCCCGGAGGGTCACATATGAAACGACACGCATGCGAAAGCTTCCCCCATTTCCTGCACGGTGCGGACTATAATCCCGAGCAATGGCTGCACGACCGTTCCGTCTGGGATCGGGACATGGAGCTGATGAAGCTGGCAAACTGCAACGAAATGACCGTCGGCATTTTCTCCTGGGCAAAGCTCGAGCCGCAGGAGGGCGTGTATGATTTCTCTTTTCTGGATGAGATCATCGAAAAAATACGCCGAAACGGCGGCAAAGTCATCCTGTCCACGCCGTCGGGCGCGCGTCCGCGCTGGATGGCAGAGCGATATCCCGAGGTGCTGCGCGTCGGCGCGGACGGCGTGCGCGAGCATTTCCGCGCGCGGCATAACCACTGCTATACTTCGCCGATCTACCGCGAAAAGGTGCGCGCGATCAACGAGCGGCTGGCCGCTCGCTACGGCAAAAACGATACCGTCGTCGCCTGGCATATTTCCAACGAGTACGGCGGCGAGTGCCGCTGCCCGCTGTGCCAACGCGCATTTCGGGATTTCCTTCGGGAAAAATACGATAACGACATCGAAAAACTCAATCTTGCCTGGTGGACGACCTTCTGGAGCAAGACCTTCACCGATTTCGACCAGATCGAGCCGCCCGGTGCCTATACCGAGCAGGGATTGCACGGCCTGAATTTGGACTGGCGGCGCTTTGTGACCCACCAGACGCGCGATTTCATCCTGAACGAGATCGCGCCCATTCGGGCGCACTGCCCCGAAAAGCCCGTCACGATCAACATGATGTACGAGTTTTACGATCTGGACTATCATCAGATCGCGCCGGTCATCGACATCGCTTCCTGGGACTCTTACCCGGACTGGCACAGCACGGACAATGCGCAGATCGCACAGCGCACCGCCTTCTGGCACGACCTGTACCGCAGCCTGAAGGATCGTCCGTTCCTGCTGATGGAAAGCACGCCGAGCCTTGTCAACTGGAAGCCGTACAACAAGCTGAAGGCACCGGGGCTGGATACGCTTTCGTCTTTGCAGGCCATCGCGCACGGCAGCGACAGCGTGCAGTATTTCCAGTGGCGCAAAAGCCGCGGCGCGTCGGAAAAGCTGCACGGCGCGGTCGTCGGACACGACGGCACGGGCGAAACGCGCGTGTTCCGCTCCGTGCAGAAAACGGGACGCGTCCTGCAAAGTATCGACGAGGTCTGCGGCACGCTGACGCAGGCGAAGGTCGCCATCGTCTTCGACTGGGAAAATATGTGGGCGCTGGATGACTGCCAGGGCTTTGCCAACGCGGGAAAGCAGTACCGGCAGACCTGCTATGCGTATCATCGTGTCCTGTGGGAGCGCGGGATCGATTGCGATATCGTTTCGCCGAAAGCGGATCTGTCGCGCTATGCGCTGGTGATCGCGCCCATGCTGTATCTGGCCGATGCGCAGACCATGGAAAACCTCACGCGCTTTGTCGCGGGCGGCGGTACGCTTTACGGTACCTACATGATGGCGACCGTGAACGAGACAGATCTGTGCTATTTGGGCGGTCTGCCCGGGGAGGGAATGAAAGAAGTGTTCGGCATCCTGGCCGAGGAGATCGATACGCTCTATCCTGCGCAGCGGCAGCACGCCGTGCTCGGCACGCAGGAGCATGAGCTGTGCGACTACTGCGAGATCATCCACCTGCGCGGCGCGACCGCGCTGGCCGAATACAGCGACGGCTGGTACAGCGGCAGTCCCGCCGTGACCGAGCACGCATTCGGCGAAGGAAAGGCGATCTATCAGGCGTGCCGCGACTGTGGAAGTCTGAAAGAGCAGATCCTGACCCGCCTGCTTTCCGAGGCGGGGATCTGCGGCAACGTGCCCGCCCCGCTTGCGCACGGTGTGACCGCACACAGCCGCACCGACGGCACCTATACCTACCTCTTCGTGGAAAACTATCGCGAGGAAGCGGCCGATGTGCCGCTGCATACCGCCATGTGGGATCTGTGCGACGGCACGATCCGCGAACGTGTGCAGCTGCCGCCCTACGGCTTTGCCATCCTGCGCAGCATTCCCTGAATGAGCCCACGGCGGCTGCCGATCGCAGCCGCCGTGTTTCTTTTTTGCCGCCGCACGGAAGGAAAACGAAATTCCGTCATTTTATATCGATACAATTTGACTTTTTGCACGGAAAACAGGCAATTCTTCAACTTTTCCGTAGACAAACGAACGAAAATGCGCTATGATAAATCGTGAGGTGAACAGCTTATGCTACATAAATTCTTCGGCGGCGTCCATCCGCCGGATAACAAGCATCCGACCTGCGATCGACCGATCCAGACTTTCCCCGAGCCGGATGTTCTGGTCATTCCGCTGTTGCAGCATATCGGCGCGCCGTGCCAAAGTCTGGTGAAGCCGGGCGATGCCGTGACAGTCGGGCAAAAGCTCGGCGACGGGCAGGGACTGTGTGCGCCGATCCACGCAAGCGTATCCGGCACGGTGCAGGCAGTCGAGATGCGCCCGCATCCGTCCGGCACGATGGTCATGAGCGTCGTGATCCGAAACGACCACCTGCAAACGCTCTGCCCGCAGATCCGCCCGCGCACCCGCGAGGAGGTACGCGCCCTGTCCCCGGGGCAGCTGATCGAGATCATCCGCGAAGCGGGGGTCGTGGGCATGGGCGGTGCGGCATTCCCCACCCATGTCAAGCTCGCGGGCGCGATCGGCAAGGTGGATACCGTGATCGTCAATGCGAGCGAATGCGAGCCGTATATCACCGCGGACGACCGCCTCTGTCGGGAAATGCCCGAGCAGATACTGTCGGGTCTGTCCGTCATTCTGCAAATTCTGGGGCTGAACCATGCCCACATCGGGATCGAGCGCAACAAGCCGCAGGCCATAGAAGCCCTGCGCCGCAAGATCGACCCCGCTGGAGGCATTTATCTGGAGATATTGCCCGAGCGCTATCCGCAGGGCGCGGAAAAGCAGCTGATCCGGGTCATCACCGGGCGCACCGTCCCCTCCGGCGCGCTGCCTGCGTCGGTCGGCTGCGCCGTGTTCAATGCCGCCACCTGTAAAGCCGTGCACGACGCGGTTTACGAGGGGATGCCGACGGTGCGCCGCGTCGTCACCGTGTCGGGTGATATCTGCATGGAGCCGAAAAACCTGCTGGTCCCCATCGGGGTCAGCTTCAACGACCTGCTGGAGGCGGTCGGCCACAGCGAATACCCGTACAAGGTCCTCTCCGGCGGGCCGATGATGGGTGCCGCGCAGTATGATCTGGCCGTCCCCGTCCTCAAGGGCTGCAACGCCGTTACGATCCTCGGGCGCAGCAACAAGTATGCCGTGGAGGCATCGCGCTGCATCCGCTGCGGGCGTTGTATCGATGCCTGCCCCATGCGGCTGATGCCCGTGCTCATGTATCGCGCCACCTTTGATGCCGACCCTGCCGAAATGAAGGCCATGAACATGATGGACTGCATCGAGTGCGGCTGCTGCGCGTATGTCTGCCCGGGCAGCGTGCCGCTGGTTTTGGCGTTCCGCGCGGGAAAGCATCGCATCCGCGAAGCCGAAAACGATGCAAAAAAGTAAGGAGGAGCTGCAAAAATGGCACACATGAAATATTTTTACGAGCTGACCATTTCCAGCTCCCCGCATGTGCACGCCCCCGTGAGCACCAAGCTCATCATGCGCGATGTTCTTCTGGCGCTCATTCCCGCGCTGCTCGGCGGTATTTACTTTTTCGGCCTGCGCGCCCTGCTGGTCACGGCGTTCTCCGCTGCCGCGTGCGTGGTGCTCGAATGGGGCTATTGTGCGCTGACACACACCCCCTGCAAGGTCTATGATCTGTCTGCCGTTGTCACGGGCGTGCTGCTGGCGTTCGCCTGCCCGGTCACGATCCCGCTGTGGACGATCTTTCTGGGCGACTTTTTCGCCATTATTATCGTGAAAATGCTATTCGGCGGCATCGGCCGCAATATCGTCAATCCCGCGCTGGCCGGCCGTGCGTTTCTGTTCAGCTGGCCTGCGCTGATGAACAGCTGGATCAAGCCCGGGCTGCAAAATATGTTTTCCGTCGTCGACGCGCAGACGTGCGCCACGCCGCTGTATCAGATGGGACAGGGGCAGCTGCCCGAAAGCAGCCTGTCGGATCTGTTCCTCGGCAATGTCGGCGGCTGCATCGGGGAGACGAGCGCGCTGCTGCTTCTGGTCGGCTTCGGCTTTCTGCTGCTGCGCCGCGTGCTGTCGGCGCGCATCCCGCTGGCTTTTGTCGGCACGGTCGCGATCCTGACATTCCTGTTCCCGCGCGGCGGAGCAAGCGCCCTCGGCTGGATGAGCGCGCAGCTGCTCTCCGGCGGATTGCTGCTCGGCGCGATCTTTATGGCCACGGATTACGTGACCTCGCCGATCACCCGCCTCGGACAGGTGATCTACGGCATCGGCTGCGGCGTGCTGACCGTCGTGATCCGCTATTTCGGCAGCTACCCCGAGGGGGTCAGCTATGCGATCCTGATCATGAACTGCTGCGTCGTGCTGCTTGACCGCATCGGCAGATCCCGCAAATTCGGCGCACGCAAAGAGGAGGCGCACGGAAAATGAAAGGTAACGGCAAAATACGGGATTTTCTTCGCAGGAAAGTGAAATGCAGCAGCGAAACGAAGGATATTTTGCGCCTTGCGCTGACGCTGCTGGCCATCTGCGCCACCGTAGCCGCACTGCTCGGCGCAGTCAATGCCGTCACAAAAGACCGCATCGCCGCGGCGAACGCACGGAAAACCGCGCAGGCCGTCGCCGCCGTTCTGGAAGACGGCGAGACAGCCGAGGAGATCCCATGCCTTGCCGGGGAGGGCTCCATCGTCACGCAGGTCTACCGCAATGCACACGGCTACGCTGTTCGCGTCTGCCCGAACGGTTTCGGCGGAACGATCACCATGATGGTAGGCGTGGCGGACGGCAAGGTCAGCGGGATCTCCATCATTTCCAACAGCGAAACGCCCGGCCTGGGCGCGGTCGCCGCGGCGGATAACGCAAAAGGCGCGGCGTTCCGCGCACAGTTTATCGGCCTTGTCAGCGGGATCGTGCTCGGCGGCACACAGGAAAACGCCGTGGATGCGCTCTCGTGCGCGACGATCACCTCGGCGGCGGTCACGCAGGGCGTAAATGCCGCGCTGGAATATGTTGCATCCGTACAGGATATGGGAGGAACGGGCTATGGATCTTAAGAAACAGCTTTGGGAAGGACTGCTGACCAAAAATCCCGTTCTGGTGCAGCTGCTGGGCATGTGCTCCACGCTGGCGATCACAACGAGCCTGTTTAACGGGCTGGGTATGGGGCTTGCCGTAACGGTCATTCTGATCTGCTCGAATGTGCTGATCTCCGCGCTGCGCAAGGTGATCCCACCGCAGATCCGCATCGCCGCCTATATCGTGATCATTGCGGGCTTCGTCACAGTGGTGCAGCTGCTGCTGGAAGCGTTTTTGCCGTCGCTGTCGGAAAGCCTCGGCGTATTTATCCCGCTGATCGTGGTCAACTGCATCATTCTCGGCCGCGCGGAGGCATTCGCGTCGAAAAACGGCGTGCTGGCCTCTGCGATCGACGGCCTGTGCCAGGGGATCGGCTATACGCTGGCGCTGACGGTCATGTGCATCATTCGCGAGCTGCTCGGTTCGGGCACATTCGGCGGCGGTATCCTCAACGGCGGCGAGGGCATCCGAATCATCCCCGAGGGCTACCCGGCCATGCTGATGGTCATGCCCGTCGGCGGCTTCCTGACGCTCGGGTTCGTTGTGGCGGGCTTTCAGTGGCTGATGCGTCGCCTGCAAAATCAAAATAAGGGGGGCGCGAAATCATGAGCGGCAGTTATATGCAGGCCCTGCTCGGCATCCTGCTTTCGGGCGTGCTGACGGAAAACTTCATTCTGGTCAAATTTTACGGGATCTGCCCGTTTATGGGCGTTTCCAGAAAGATCGACACCGCACTCGGCATGGGCATGGCCGTCACATTCGTCATGGCGCTGGCAAGCGCGGCGTGTTACGCCGTGAATTTGCTGCTGGGGGAGACGTATGCGTATATGCAGACGGTCGTCTTCATATTGGTCATTGCCTCCATCGTGCAGGTGGTGGAAATGTTCCTGAAAAAGACCGTTCCCGCCCTGTATAAAGCGCTGGGCGTGTTCCTTCCGCTTATCACCACCAATTGCGCCGTGCTGGGCGTGGTGCTGGTGAATGTGCAGGAAGGCTATGATTTCCTGCAAAGTGTCATCAGCGGGACGGCAGGCGGCCTGGGCTTTACGCTGTCGATCGTGCTGTTCGCTTCCGTGCGGGAGCGCGTGGATAAAACCGATTGCCCGCAGGCGTTTAAGGGCTTCCCCATCACGCTGATCTCTGCGGGGTTGCTTGCGCTGGCGTTCATGGGCTTTTCCGGCCTGCACATATTCTGAGGAGGGTGCCTTATGCTGGATATTCTGATCGGAATTTTGATCCTTGGCGGGCTGGGGTTGGTCTTCGGCCTGATCCTGGCCGCCGCATCCAAGGTGTTTTATGTGCAGAGCGACCCCCGTCTGGAGCTTTTGAACGAAGCGCTGCCCGGCGCGAACTGCGGCGGCTGCGGCTATGCGGGATGCTCGGGCTATGCCGAGGCCGTGCTTCGGGGCGAAGCCGCCGTCGGGGCGTGTACCTCCGGCGGTGCGGAAGCGGCGCAGGCCATGGCCGATATCATGGGCGTTCAGGTGCCCGATGTTACGCGCAAGGTCGCACTGGTGCGCTGCTCCGGTCATCGCTCCACCGATGCCGAGGGAAAGCAGACCGGCGCAAAGCGCAAAGCGGAATACGAGGGGTTCCACGATTGCCTTGCCGCATCCAAAGTCGGCGGGAACGGGCCGCTCAGCTGTAAATTCGGCTGCCTCGGCTACGGAAACTGCATCAAAGCGTGCAAATATGATGCCATCCATATCGTCGATGGGGTCGCGAAGGTCGACAATGAAAAATGCAAGGGCTGCATGGCCTGCGCAGCGGCCTGCCCCCGCGGACTTATCATCCCGGTGGAATACGACAAGCATACCGTGATCGCCTGCAATTCCCACGCCAAGGGCGCGGTGACGGTGCGCGGCTGCACGCAGGGGTGCATCGGCTGCGGAATTTGCCTGAAGATATGCCCGCATGATGCGATCCGCATCGAGAAAAACCTGGCCGTGATCGATTATTCCCTGTGCACCTCCTGCGGTCTGTGCGCGGCGGTGTGTACCAAGAAGCTGATCGCCAGCCCCATCCATACCCCGGATGAGGTGCTTGCCATCGTAAAGGCATCCATGAAAAAATAACGAAAAACAGCGACACACGGCCGAACGCGCCGTGTGTCGCTTTGCCTGTGGAGCGATCAGCTCTCCATCTGCATCCCCAGAAACCCCGCTACGGTCTGCGCCAGACGCTGATCCGACTCGGGCAGAGGCGTGTTGTCGTCGGCCATGAGCAGCATAACGCAGCCCATGAGATCGCCCTGCGACAAAATCGGCGCGGCAACGCCCAGATGATACTTGTCGGACTCTTCCGTAGCGCGCACGGGCGGCTCCGCACCGGTATAGCGGTAGTTGCGGCGCTGCTCCATCATCTGTTCCAGCTCCCGCGAGTTCGGCTTGTCCATAAGATCTCTGCGCGGCGCACCGGCCAGCGCAATGATGCCGTCGCGATCCGCGACAGCGGCGATTCGCCCGGTGTTCGCCCCGATCGCATCGCATATCTGCCCTGCGAATTCCTGCAGATCCCCCATCGGAGAATATTTGCGAAAGATCACCCCGCCGTCCTTTTCCGTGTAGATCTCCAACGGGTCGCCTTCGCGGATACGCAGGGTGCGGCGAATTTCCTTCGGTATGACAATTCTTCCAAGATCATCCACCCTTCGGACGATGCCTGTTGCTTTCATATATCTTTCTCCTTTTGCTGACTAGTTACGATGCTATAATATGTAAATTTCGGCAAGATATACGGCAGTTTTTGTAGGGGTCGATGCCTACATCGACCATCGGGCGGATGTGGGCATCCGCCCCTACAGACATCGCGGCAACGGCTTCTCCATCCTGTGGGAACGTTCCGCTGCGGAGAATGCTGTCTATATCGGCTAAAGTTGAGAAAAACACAAAAAAGTCTTTTATTCTGTACTTAGAAAGCGTCAACAATGTCTATAATCAATTAATGCAGTGCGAATAAAAAACAGCCTCCGACAATACCTATTTGGGCATTGCAGGAGGCGTTGTTATGACTTAAAGTTCCATTACCGCCGCATTGGCTTTCTTTGTTTTTTGCACTTCCAGCTCGGCACAGCGGCGTTTGTTGTAGGCCAGCAGATCCAGCGTCCCCTGATATAGATCTTTCTCGCCGGACTCAAATACAGCCACCAGATACTTTTTCTTTTTGAATTTGTCATAGATGTTTTTCAGACTTTCCCGCAGTTCAGGGCCTTTCTTTTCTGCGTTGGTCAGCCAAATTTCTACCAGTTTCTTTTCATCTCTGACATTCATCTCCAATACAATGCATCTATGGCGACGATGAATTTCCCGAGATTTACAGCGAATCGGTGGCCGAATGGAATCGGTATATCGAAGAAACCTATTCCGATTTCAGCCGTTATGATCGCTGACGCTGCATACAGATGCCGTCGTATGGTTACTTTTCCTGCCGTAGAGACGCTTTTTCCATAAGGCGTCGAGGCGTTCGTTGATTTCCTCAGAAATCAACGAACGCCTTTACATATTCCTTATCGGCTTCCTTATCGGCTTGCGGTTGCAGCGCATCGCAGTCAAAGGCAATGTCAGCAATCATGCAGAGAAATATACCGTCACGATCGTGCCTTTCCCCACTTCACTTTGCAGTTCTACCTTTGCCCCAAGGTAGGCGCAGGCGTGTTTGACGATGGAAAGTCCCAGCCCCGTACCGCCGATGGCTTTGGAATGGCTTTTATCCACCCGATAGAAGCGTTCAAAAATGCGTTCTTTGTCCTCCTGCGGAATGCCGATGCCGGTATCGGCAACAGACAAAATGACGCTCTTTCCTTCATTTTTTACCATAACACAGACCGTTCCGCCTGTTCGGTTATACTTGATGGCATTGTCGCAGAGGTTATACACGATACTCTCCAAAAGCTGCGGAACACCGTACAATACGACACTTTCTCCCTGTAATTCCACGCTGATATTTGCCTTTTCCGCTTCCGACTTGAGGGAATCCACGACTGTACCGGCGAGGGTATACAGATCGATGCTTTCCCACTGCATATCCTCCGATCCTTCGTCCAAATGCGAAAGGTCGATAATGTCCCCGATCAGCTGCACCATTCGCTGAGACTCGGCATAGATCTGCCCGGAAAAACGGGGAACATCCTCTGCTTTTACGATACCGCCCGCAAGCAACTCTGCATACCCGGAGATCGTTTGCAGAGGTGTTTTCAGTTCGTGGGACACATTGGCGGTAAACTCCCGCCGCATTTGTTCGGCCTTTTCTTTCTCGGTAATGTTGAGCATCAGCAGGACAACGCCGGGAATTTTACTGCCATCGGTCACAGGATTGGCACTGATCTGATAGGTACCGCCGTTAAGCTCCATAGTTTTTTCGGCATACTTGCCGCTTCCCGCCGTTTCCAGAAGGGCAGCCAACTTCGGAGAGCGGTTTACGGACAA
Organism: uncultured Oscillospiraceae bacterium; assembly: GCA_964538475.1. Lineage (GTDB taxonomy): Bacteria > Bacillota > Clostridia > Oscillospirales > Oscillospiraceae > Faecousia. Next base: position 15,340 of record CAZIGE010000024.1, read on the forward strand.
AATATTTTTGCCGATTGCCGAAAAATCGGTTTGCAGCAGGGCTTCCGCCGCAGGATTGATGCTCACGATAAATCCCTTGCTATCCAGCAGGACAAGTCCTTCTGCCATGCCTCCGGTCAGAGTTTCAAATTCGTTTTGCTTCTGTTTTAGTTGCGCTGTCTGATTGCGGATCTGGCGTTGCTGCATATCGATCCGGCGAAGCAGTGGGCTCAATTCCTCATATTCACGATTGCTCAGAGGTTCATCCAGATTCAGGTCATTCAGCGGCTTTACAATTTTTTTTGATAAGCGTGAAGCAAGAACAAGGGACAGAATGACGGCAACTGCAAATATGACGCAAATCGGCTGGAGCATACCCAGCGTTAAGACAAGCAAGGAATTTTGGGCAACCGAAATTCGCAGTACTGTACCATCTGTCAGACGCTTTGCGCTGTAAAAATACCGCTCCATCAGTGTGGAAGAATAGCGAGAACTGTCTCCGTAGCCTTCTGCCAATGCTTTTTTTACCTCTTCACGGGCGAAATGGTTTTCCATTTCTTCGGCTTCGGAGGCACTGTCGTAAAGCACGCTGCCATCCGTCCCGATCCATGTGATGCGGTATTCCTTTGTATCGAGACCGTCGAAATAATCGATTCCTTCATTCAAAACACCCTGAGAGGCAAAATCCAACTGTACTCTCATTTGACTTTGCTGAACAGCGGAAAAGTAGTCATACAGAACCGCCATAAACAAACATACGGAAGCCAGAAACACGCAGATTGCAACTGCGAAAATGTTGCGAAAAATTCGTTTTGTCATATCCGCACCTCCATACGATAACCCACACCCCGCACCGTTTCGATGTATGATCCGCATTCACCGAGCTTTGACCGAAGCGTTCCGATATGTACATCCACTGTCCGGCTTTCCACGATGCAGTCTTCGCCCCAGACTGCACTGAAAATCTGATCACGGGTATAAGCCCTGCCGGGATTCTCCATAAACAGGCGGAGCATTTCATATTCCTTCAAGGTCAGCTCCACCCGTTTTCCGCACGCCGAAACAATATGATCGATCGTATTCATTTCCAGATTTCCCATGTGAAGAAGCTGGGAAGCAGGTTTTGCGGTCGCCCTGCGAAGCACCGCCTTCACACGGGACACCATTTCCATCATGCCAAAGGGCTTGGTCAGATAGTCGTCTGCACCGAGATCAAGCCCCAGAACCTTATCATATTCTGTTCCTTTTGCCGTAGCCATGATGACGGGAATATCCGAAGTGGCGGGATTTTGGCGCAGCTTTTTCAGGATCGTGATGCCGTCCTCGCCGGGCAGCATGATGTCCAGCAGGATCAGCTGCGGCATTTTTTGCCCCAGTGCGGAGAAAAGAGCCTGTCCGTCTTCCATTCCGCACGCCTCAAGACCTGCGGCGTTCAAACTATAGATCATCAGATCGCGGATGGCGCGGTCATCTTCCACACAGAAAATCATAGCTATTCGTTCCTTTACACGTTAATTGTTCTCAATTTCACCCATCAGCGCATATTTCATGCTGTATTCATCAAATCTTACACGGAATTCTTCGCTGTCCAGTCGCATGGCTCGCAGGGATTCGTGGAGGTTCATATTATGGTCTGCAATATCCATGACACAGCCGGCGATATTGGAGCAGTGATCGGAAACACGCTCCAAATCGGTGAGCATATCCGACCAGACAAATCCCACGTCGATGGAACACTTTCCGCTTTGCAAACGCAGGATGTGGCAGGTCCGCATTTTCTCTTTCAAAATGTCGATGACCTGTTCCAGCGGCTCGACGCTTTGGGCAACGGCAATGTCGTTATGCAGGAAAGCCGAAAGAGCCGAATCCAGAATTTCTCCGATCGCCGCCGACAGCACGGCATATTCCCGACGGGCATCTTTTGTCAGGGAAAGTCCTTTGCCTGCCAGTTCTTCAAAGGAGTCCAGAAGATTTACGCTGTGGTCTGCGATCCGCTCGAAATCTCCGATGATTTTCAGAAGCTCCGCCGCTTCCGTGCTATCCGATTCGCTGATCTGCCTGGCACTCAGATGCACGAGATAGGTGCCAAGAATGTCTTCATAGTGGTCGGTCAGGGTTTCTTTCTCTCGAATTTCCTGCGCAAGATCGGGGGAATACCCATCGGCGAGGGACAGTGCCTGCTTCATGGCGCTGACCGAAGCGTTTGCCATATCGGCGGCAATGCTGCGGCACCGTTCCAGTGCAATGGAGGGAGTGGAAAGGAGCCGTTCGTCCAGCTCTGTTTTTGTCTCGGCTTGCGCATCGTCCGCAATGAGCCGACATACCAGCTTTTCAAGAAGACCGCTCATCGGCAGTAAAAGCGCCGTGCAAAGCACATTAAATGCCGTGTGGGTCAAGGCAATGCCGAAAAGCGTTGCGGATTCTCCCAGCAAGGCAGGAGAGAAAATCGCCTTTACCAGACAGAATACCGTCAGCCATACGACAGTTCCGATCACATTGAAGGATAAATGCACCAATGCCGTGCGCTTTGCGTTTTTATTTGTGCCTACCGAGGAAAGGATGGCGGTAATGCAGGTCCCGATATTTTGTCCCATGATAATGGGGATCGCCGCACCGTAGGAGACCTGCCCGGTGGCTGCCAGTGCTTGCAGGATACCCACCGAAGCGGAGCTGGACTGAATGATGGCCGTCAGCACCGCACCGGCCAGAACCCCCATAAACGGATTGGTAAACAGCAGGAAAAGATTTTGAAATGCCGGAACATCGCTCAGCCCCTTGACGGCATCCGACATGGTTTCCATTCCGAACATCAGCGTGGCAAATCCCAAAAGGATCATGCCGGTATCCTTTTTCTTGGAGTCTTTGCAGAACATATAGAAAACGATGCCGACGAGGGAAAGGATCGGTACAAAGGACGAGGGTTTCAAAAGCTGTACGAACACATTGCCGCTGTTGATCCCCGCAAGGCTTAAGATCCACGCCGTAACGGTGGTTCCCACATTGGCACCCATGACCACATGGATCGCCTGATGCAGGGTCATCAGCCCGGAATTGACAAAACCAACGACCATAACGGTAGTCGCCGAAGAACTTTGAATCACCGCAGTGACCCCAAGTCCTGTTAAGAGTCCTGCTATTTTTCCGGTTGTCAGCTTGCCGAGCAGAGTCCGCAGTCCGTTCCCGGCACGGCGCTCCAGCGCTCCACCCATAAGGTTCATACCGAACAGGAACAGGCAAAGACCGCCTGTCATGGTCAGAAAATCAAAAATATCCATTGAGTACCTCCCGATTGTCTGCATTATACGAAACCATGTTATTCGATCTGTGTCAAATCCGCTATCGGGGTTTTGTAAAATCGATGTAAAATGGGAGGCGGCATCCCATGCCGCTGTTTTTGGCCGACCAACAGACAGATCCGTTTCCGCTGCCAAAACGACGGGTATCTTATCTGCAAGTTATCCTACCACAGGCTTTGCGTATGTGCAATGTGGATTTTCTGTTTTGCCGAAAAATCGGCGCAATATCACATATGCAGGAAAAGCATGGGGATCGGGGAAATTCGATCGCACAGTTCGCTGGCAAATTTTGCGGGTTCCTGCTATAATGGATGCATTCATCACGGCCGTCTACCCTGTAAAGCGGGGGGATACTTAATAATCTCGTTTTATGTCCTGTTTTTCCAGCCGACAGACCTATATAATGCAAGAGGAAACCGACAAACTCCAAGGAGGAATGTAAATGGATGCAGTAAAACTCGGTTCGTTTTTGAAAGAGCGCCGAAAGGAACACGGCTTGACGCAAGAACAGCTGGCCGAAAAGCTGGGCGTAACAAATCGTACCGTTTCCCGTTGGGAGACGGGAATCAATGTCCCGGATCTGGATATTCTGATCGATCTGTCGAAACTTTATCGGGTGGATATTCGGGAACTGCTGACGGGGGAGCGGGAAAAGGCTGAGGCGGAAACAACCGTGAACGCAGAGAATGCCGTGAATATCGTGCACTGCGCCGTCGAATACAGCGCAGTAAAGGAAACGCACAGGATGCGCAGGATATTCTCTGTCGCAGCAGCAGGGGTCATAGCGGTTGGCGGTTTGTTTTGCACAACGCTGAGACTCTTTCATGATGTTACAGGCAGCGGCTTTATCCCGCTATCGCTGCTCACGGCATTTCTGATTTACATTGTTGCAATGCAGGCGTTCTGCGTGTGCAGAAGCGTCAACGGCTATCTGCTTTCATTAAGCGGCGGATTTTCGGCGATCATTGTCAGCAATATCCTTATTCTTTGCCTGTTCTACAGAGGCGGCTCGTATCACAATTATGGCCTGCTGGGGTATGTCTATATTTTGCTCATTGCTGCGATCACATTTTCGGCAGCCGCGATCCTTGCAAAGGTTCGGCTCAAGCGCAAAACGCTACAAAAAATTGAAGGGCGATGAAGCCCGTGCGTCTGCGCCATGGCTTCTTCGCCATCGTGTCGGATGGTATCAACAAACGAGCGCATCCCGCGAGGGATGCGCTTCGGACTGTAAAAAACATTATTATTAACCACAGGTACGCTCCGACTCCGCTTGCGTAAAGGCTGCACACTTATCGTTTCTTTCGGCCGATACGCTGCTCGGGCTCGTCCCGTTTTTGTTTCAGCCCTGCCTTTTCCAGCGCACGCGGCCAAGGCCCCAGGGCGCTTTTTATCTTAATGACCTCGATCTCGCCAAAATCCGACTTGACAGGTGCGCGGCCTAATTGCGCAGCCTTTTTTTGCAGCAATGCAATAGCATGGCACTGCTGCATGAAAACCGTTTCCGAACTGCGGGCCATATTCTCTCTTTTCTTCGCCGTAATATCGGGAACATTGGTAAAAAGCGGTTGTTTTCCGGGCAGATGCATTCCTGTCATCGGATTCGTACCATGATCGGCAACTACATAGACATCGTGCCCCGTGCTCAAGAGGGTCGTCAGCACGATATCATCTGTTTTTTGCAAAAAAGCCCTCTTTTCGGCCATGTTTTTTCGATGCGCCGCTTCGTCTGCTCCATTGATATGCAGCAAAACAAAGGGATACTCTTTGGCCGCACGCAATGCCGCCTGACTCTTTGCCCGCAGATCGGTATCCACATCCCCCGTCGCATCGGGGACATTCACCACCGTTAAGCCCATCATGCGCGCGATCCCCTTGACGACGGGCGCGGCGCACACGACTGCCCCCTTCTGCGGAAACGGCGGGAGCTTCGCCGACACCGCCTGTCCCCATGGGATCATACAACGATCCTCTTTTTTCAGATCGTCGAACGCCTGAGTAAGTGCCCGACAACCCGTGGGACGCATTTTTTCGGCGGCGATATTTTCGCAGGCGTAGGGCGGACAGGTCGTGATATCTGCCACAAACCCTGCCATTCCCGGAAATACGAAAATGCTCTTATATTGTCCCAGCGGATAATAGCGATAATCTGCTGCTTCGGGCAGGCTTTCGGGCGCTTCCGCAGGAACAGTACAGTTTCCGCTGCTGTCCAGCGCAAACCAGCTTCCCCGCACCACCAGGTCGCCGGAATTGACGGCAATGTCATTTCCCAGTGCTTCCGCATAACCCCGAAAATTGGTCGGAATTTTCTGCACGCCCAGCAGGTGCAATATGCACCGCAGACTTTCCGGCTCCTGCCCGCGGCAGGTATCCACCCACCGCTCCAATCGCATAGCAGAAAGGTTTGGATATTCTTCCGCCTGAAAATCGGCATCTGTCATGCCGTCGATAATGCACAGAATTTTACTCATATCAGAACTCAATTCCTTTTCTGGCAGGGATACCACGATCGAAGGGGTGCCTGACTTTCTTCATTTCCGTTACATAGTCGGCCGAAGCCAGCAGCCTCGGCGAAGGACATCTTCCCGTCAGTACCACTTCCAGATCACGCGGCTTGTTCCGCAGGAAATCGCACAATCTTTCCTCTGAAATAACTCCATGCTCGCATGCCGAAACCGCTTCATCCAGGACAAGCATATCCGCCGTTTCCGATGCCGATAACACACGCTCCAGCAGGGCGGTGTAATCCTCTTTTGCCTGAAGGCGTTTTTCCTCGTCCATGCGCTTCCACAGGCCATAGTGATGGGGACAATGGAGCAGGTTGATATTGGAGAAACTGCGCAATCCTTTGATTTCCGACGAATTTCCGTGCTTAAAAAACTGGGTAAACACTACATTCATTCCGGCCGATGCCGCCCGAACAGCCAGGCCGACAGCAGCGGTCGTTTTTCCTTTCCCGTCGCCGCAGTATATGTGGATCAGTCCTGCCATGGTCATACCTCCCGATCGATGATCCGATAGACCAGCTCCATATCCAGACCGCTGCGAACCGCATCGGCCAGCTTGTCATACTGCTGCTCTTTATACGCCCTGCTATCAAACGTGCCAAGGGATGCAAAATCGATGCCCTTTCGTTGGCAGAGCGCTTTTAATATCACCTCCGCAACACCGGGCGCATCAAAAATACCGTGGATATAGCTTCCGTAGACATTTTTCTGCCCGTTGAGAACGGGTTTTTCTGCCGAACTGCGTCCCATATGGATCTCATAGCCCTCATAGGAAAGCCCGTTCAACTCGGCCAGTATTCCGCAAACATCCGAAAATACGCCGTTTGTCCTGGCCTGAATTTTGTCGCCCCGAAATACGGTTTCCGTTTCCAGCAGTCCCATTCCGCTGATCTCCGTCACCCCGGCCGCCTCCACCTGCTCGGGGTCGGCGATGGATCTGCCCAACATTTGATAGCCGCCGCAAATACCGAACACCGGCGTTCCGACATCCGCTGCCTTCAAAACAGCGGCTTCCAAACCGCTTTGGCGCAGCCACATCAAATCGGAAATGGTGCTTTTGGTGCCGGGGAGCAGGATCATATCCGGGCTTTTCAGGTCTGCAACTTTCTCCACGTACCGTACCGATACGTTTTCATAGCGTTCAAAGGGAGAAAAATCCGTGAAATTGGAAATACGGGGCAGGCGGATCACGGCAATATCCAACAGCCGCTGCCCGACGCTGCGGCTGAACCGCTCGGAAAGGCTGTCCTCGTCATCTATATCCACATAGGTGTAGGGAATGACCCCGGCCACAGGAACGCCGCAAAGATCTTCCAATATTTTCAGCCCCGGCTCCAATATCTTCTTATCGCCTCGAAATTTATTGACGACAGTACCTTTGATCCGTGCCCGTTCCTCCGGTTCCAGCAACGCTACCGTACCGTACAGCTGGGCAAAAACGCCGCCGCGATCGATATCGCCCACCAGCAGGACCGGTGCATCCACCAGCGCGGCAAGTCCCATATTGACGATGTCCTCCTGCTTGAGGTTGATTTCTGCCGGGCTGCCTGCGCCCTCAATGACGATGATGTCGTATTCTTCCGCCAAAGCATTGTAAGCTTCCATCACCGCAGGAATATATTCTCTTTTTCGCCTGTAATACTCCATGGCACGCATATTTCCCTGCACCACGCCGTTTACAATGACCTGACTGCCCACATCGGTGGTGGGTTTGAGCAGGATGGGATTCATTTTTACATCAGGTGCAATGCCGGCTGCCTCTGCCTGCACCACCTGCGCCCGTCCCATTTCGCCGCCATCGGCAGTGATAAAAGAGTTGAGCGCCATATTCTGGCTTTTGAACGGCGCGACTTTATAGCCGTCCTGCTTCAAAATGCGGCACAGCCCCGCGCACAGCAGGCTTTTTCCCGCGTTGGACATAGTGCCCTGTATCATAATGTTTTTTGCCATGCCATGACCTCCTTCATCGTCTCGATCAGGTGCTGATTTTCTTCCGGCAGTCGCACTGCAATACGATACCAGCCGGGACCGAGCCCCTGATAGTTGTCACAGTTGCGAATGGCGATCTTTCGGCTTCTCAGTTTTTCGTGCAGATCCTTCGGTGCCTGAAACAGCAGGTAATTGGCGCATCCCGGGCAGACGTAGCAGCCCATATCTTCCAGCTGCTTTTGAAGTCGGCGCCGCTGGGCGTTCACGACATCTTTTGTCCTCTGCAAAAACGCCGTTTCCTTTAATGCCGCTACGCCGGCTTCCTGCGCCAAAAGCGATACATTCCAGGGCTGCACCGACTGTGCCATTTTTTCCAGCAGTCTGTGATCGCTGCTCATACCGTACCCCAGCCGCAGACCTGCCATGCCGTAGCTTTTGGTAAAGGCTTTCAAAATAAACAGATGCGGATCATTCGGCACACGGGCTTTCAGGCTTTCTCCGCCCTCGCTCAGATCCAGAAAGCATTCATCCACAAACAGTCGGATATGCTTTTCTCTGCAAAAGGAGAGGATCTTTTCCATCTGTTCGGGCGGGATGAGCCGCCCGGTGGGGTTGTTGGGGTTACAGAGGAACACCGCATTCGGCGCTTCCGTTTCCAGAAAAGGCAAAAATCCTGCATCCGGGGAAAAATCGTTTTCCTCTTTCAGCCGATAGCGGCTGATTTGGGCACCTGTTCGTTGGGCGGCAAGGGCATATTCCGAAAAAGTCGGTGCCAACTCCACGATCTTTCGGGGGCGAACCGCCTCGCAATAGGCATAGATCAGTTCAGCCGCCCCGTTGCCGCACAAAATCGTGTTCTCATCGACCTGCTCGTGCGCCGCAATGGCTGCCACCAGTTTTCGGCAATAGGGATCGGGATAATGATGCAATTGCGCAAGTGCCTGCGTGATCGCCTCCAAAACCGCCGGAGGCGTACCGAACGGATTGGTGTTGGCCGAAAAATCCAGCAGCACTTCTTCCCCGTATATGTCTCCGCCATGCGGATTATCGCAGCGATAGTACATCAGATCACCACCAAAAGCAGAAATTTCAGCCCGCAGAGCAGACACACGGCCAGCACCGCCGTGGCGTACAGCAGGCGACACGCACGGGGGATATCCTCGTATTCGACAGGACGCAGGTCATCACCGATATAAGGCTTTTCGTGGCGCACGCCATGATACCATGCATCTCCGGCTAAGCGCAGTCCCAGAAGTCCGGCGCAGACAGACTCGGTCTGCGCGGAATTGGGGCTGGCATGATTGTAGCGGTCACGCCTGAATATCTTCCGACCGTTTTTTACATCCAGTCCCAGCAGCCACCCGGCGGCCAGCATCAAAAATGCGGACACTCTGGCCGGGATAAAGTTCATCACATCGTCCATTTTGGCGGGGACAAGGCCGATGTTTTTATAAGGCGGCTCCACATAGCCCAGCATGGAGTCCATGGTATTGACTGCCTTATAGAAAAAGCCCAGCGGTGCACCGCCGATCGCCATGAAGATCAGCGGCGCGATGACCCCGTCGGAGGTGTTTTCCGCGACCGTCTCCACGGCAGCGCGTGTGACCGCCCTGTCGTCCAGATCATCGGTGTCCCGACCGACGATCATAGAAACGGCATATCGGGCTTTGCCGATATCGCCGCTTTTCAGGGCGGCATATACTTTCAAGCTCTCCGCTTTCAGGGACCTTGTTGCCAGGATCTGCCAACACATGATGCACTGAGCACCAAACATCAGCCAGGGACTGATCTGACAGGCAAGCCATAATATCAGTGCCGGTACAGCGGTTGAAACGGTGACGACCAGCAGGCACAGAATGCCACCGGCCATTTTTTCTCCCCGTGCCGTTTCGGGAAATACCTTTCGCAGTGCTTTTTCCAGCATGGAGATCAATTTGCCGATCAACACCACGGGGTGAGGAAAACCGTGGGGGTCGCCGAGCACCAGATCGATGCCAAACCCCGCCGCCAGCGCACCTAACGACCACATGAGCTTTTCCCTCCTTCAAAGGTAAAAACGGAGATCGGATTTTGTCCGGTCATCAGATTATAATTTCCAACTCTGTTGCTGCGTGCAACTGTCACAGATACCACCTCCGCCTTTTCAAATCGGCTCATACAGGCGGTCAGCTCCGCTACGGTTTCCAGCGCGATGGCCGTGGCGACGATGCGCACATTGGGATTTTTCTCCAGCAGCAGGTCGATGATCTTTTCTGCATTTCCGTTGCTGCCGCCGATAAAGGCATGGGTCGGTGCAGGCAGATCGGCGCAGGCTTTCGGCGCAAAGCCGGGAACCACCGTCACATTGTCCGTTCCAAATCGGCGGCAATTTTCCCGCAATACACGGACTGCGTCTTCTTTGCATTCCACAGCATATACATGACCGCATGCCGCCTGCAAGGCCATTTCCACGGAAACACTGCCTGTGCCTGCCCCAATATCCCAGACAAGCGCATCCTCGGGCAGTGCCAATTTGGAAAGGCACACTGCCCGAACCTCGCTTTTCGTCATGGGAATTCGCTCTGCACGGACAAACCGATCATCGGGCAGGCCACAGGGGACAGCGCGAACCGCATTTTTATTTTCGATCAGGACGGCGCTCAGGCTATGAAATTCCATATGCGCCAGCTCTTTCGCTGTGCCGCGCGTGATCTTCTCATCGGGATAACTCAATCTTTCTCCTACCGATACACGGCAATCCGCCAGGCCTGCTGCGGTCAACTGCGCACACAGCCGTCCTGCGCCGTTTTCACCGCCTACCAGCGCAAATACACGACGGTGCCGCCGTAATTGCGGCAAAATGCTTTCCTCGCGCCCGTGGGCGCTGACACAAACCACATCTTCGTAAGAAGTTCCCAATCTGGCACACAGATAAACCGGTGAGCTCACGCCCGGCAAGACCCGCACCTCACAATCCCGCAACAGGGGCAACAGCTTTTTCGCTCCGCTGAAAAAGCCAACGTCCCCGGACATGACCACCGCAAAGGGGCCCAAAAGCGGGTTTTCATGGATATAGTCCGCAATTTGCTCTGGTGATATGGCCAAAAATTTCCGCCGACCGTCGGAGGCGGTCGCCTCCACCATCCGCTTTGCGCCGATCACACAGTTGGCCTGCGCGATCGCCTCGCGTACCTGCACAGTCATCGTCTGCGCATTTCCCATGCCGATGCCCACCACCGCCACTTGCGGGCGATGAACAAAGCCAAAGCGGCTGCACAGATGCTCGATCACTTTTTCATAAGGCAAGCCTTCCTTCTGAACAGGTCTTCCAATGACCACCGACTTCGCGCCTGCCAGTCCGGCGGCGGCAATTTTCTCGTCAAAGCCGCCGACTTTTCCCGTGTCTTTTGTGACCATATATCGGGCATTTGCCATGCGGAGCATGGCCACATTCATTTCCTGCGTGAACGGCCCCTGCATGGCGATG
>CAZIGE010000025.1:0-26227 GCA_964538475.1 uncultured Oscillospiraceae bacterium
GACCCGCGTATCCAGCTTGGAAGGCTGGTGTTCTACCATTGAACTACACCCGCAGGTCTTGCCTCTGCCTGACTGGTCAGCTTGTTAATTTTAGCACAGGAAATGCCGCTTGTCAACCCCTAAAAACGATTTTTTCCGATTTGGCGTTTTTTACCGCGCCGCTTATGCCGCGGCGCGGTATGGCGTGCTTAAAGCCCGATATCCTCGATATAGGCGATATAATCCAGCGAGCGAAGCGCCTCGATGATCTGGCTGTGGCGCTTGTACTTTTTCAGCTCCTGCGAGCTGATGGTAAATGAAACGGTGTATACGCTCAGCCCGGAATTGCGGTATGCGGGGTTGAGCTCGATGTCGTCGATCTGCATGCCGAGGCGGCGAATGGTCGCGGTGAAATTTTGCAGGTCGGATTTGTTTTTCAGCTCCAGATGTACCTCAAAATGATTGGATTTGTCCTTGAGATAGGCTTCCAGCACGGGGAACAGCGACAGGCTGCAAAGCAGCGCCGCCCACGCGATCAGGGCAAGCGTATACAGCCCCAAACCGACGGCGATGCCGATGATCCCGCACGTCCAGAGCCCCGCCGAGGTCGTCAGCCCCTTGATCTGCCCCTTGGAGCTGAAGAAAATGGAATAGCCGGATATCATGGCGATACCCAGCACCACCGCGGCGCAGATCCACGGTGTCGTGCTGCCAAGACGGAAGAAATACATCTCCACGATGGCGGCTGTCGTCGCAGCCAGAGATACGATGATGAAAGTGCGCAGACCCGCGCTGTGCCGCTTACTGGATCGCTCCAGACCCACCACGGCGGAAAGCACCAGCGACAGACCGATGCGCAGCAAAACGGACGCGGTATTCAGCTCGCTTGACCAGCCGCCGAGCCACACGGCAAGGATGTCCTGCATCGTTCATCTTCTCCTTTGATTTTGATAGGGATAGGGGTTGTATTCGTCCGCAGCTTCCTGAAATGCCTGCTCTTCCTCGGAGACGGTGTCGGCCTGCAGCTGCGCCTGAATGACCTGTATCCGCTTGATGAGCAGTTCCACGGGATTGTTGTCCGCGCCGTCCTCGCGCACGGCTTCCTCGGGGACGATGTCCTCCAATCGGGGGGAATACGCGCCCGACAGATACAGCGAAAGCTTGGCACAGGCAGGGCCGACCAGCTCATACAGCACGCTGGAAGACAGGATCACCGTCTCCAGTGCGATACCCGTTTCGCCGCCGAGCGCCCGCGCGCCCATGGCCGCCAGACCGATGGCCACGCCCGCCTGCGGGATCAGCGCCAGCCCGAGGCAGGCGCATGTCCGCATCGGCTTTTTCGCGAGACGACAGCCAAGATATGCGCCCGTGTATTTGCCGACGATACGCACGAAGAAATACACCACACCGACGACCAGCAGCGGTGTCGTGCCGACGGCGGCAGAGGAATCGACCAGCGCATCCAGCCGGAATGACAGGCCGGAACGGACAAAAAACAGCAGCAGGATGGGCGGGGTGAAATAATTCAGCTGCTTGAACAGCTTTTCGTCGCCCGTGATATTGATGTACACCGTGCCCATGGACATGCAGCCCAACAGCGGGGAGATATGCAGCATCGCGCAGATCCCGCAGAACGCAAACAGCAGGGACACGGATATGATCAGGCGATTGTCTGTGGAGCGCTTCTTCGGCATGAGCCATTTCAGAAACACACCGAACAGGCCGCCCAGCGCAAATACGCCCAGATTGACGGCGATCGGCTGCAACACGCTCGAAAGCTGTAGCGTGGCGTTTTGCGTGCCGAGCACGAGCGCCAGCGAGATCGCGACGCTGTATGCGATCAGGCCGACCACATCATCCAGCGCCACGACCTGCAACAGCGTATCCACAAAGTCGCCGTGCGCCCCGGTCTGGCGAATGGTCATGACCGTGGAAGCGGGTGCCGTCGCCGCGGCCAGCGCCGCGAGCACGACGGAGAAGGCAGGTTCTACCCCGAGCACATACCGTGTGACCAGAAATACGACGACGGTCGCCGTCAGCGCCTCCAACACGGTGATGACTACGACTTTCAGGCCGTTTTTACGCAGCGTGGAGAATTTGAAAAATTCCCCCGTGCTGAACGCGATGAACGCAAGCGCGATATCCGAAAGAAAATCCATTCCGTCGATCACGGTCTGCGGGATCATGTTCAGGCAGTACGGCCCGATCAGGATGCCCGTGACGATATACGCCGTTACATTGGGAAGACGCAGCAGTTTGGTCAGGCGTGTCATTAAAAATCCCAGGAACAGCATCAATGCGATGGAAATGATAATGGAGGCGACCGCATTGTCGCCGACCGCATTTTGAATAAACTGACTTAGCATCGTTTCCTCCCGATCGATATAAATACGTATGGGCACGCCCCGAAGCGGCGTGCGCCGCTCAGAGATGTCCCTGTTTTTCCAGTTTTTCCAGCACTTCGGTGAAGTAGTCGGGAAGCGGCGCGTGCACGATCACGCTATGCCCATCGCGCGGATGCGCAAAGCACAGCGTTCCCGCGTGCAGGCACTGGCACGACTGCCCCAGTTCGGGCTTTTTATGCCCGTAGACCGTATCGCCGAGGATCGGATGACCGATGTACGCCATGTGCACGCGGATCTGGTGCGTGCGCCCTGTTTCCAGCCGACAGCGCAGGTAGGTATAGCCGCGGTAGCGCTTCACGACCTCCCAGTGCGTGACCGCATGGCGGGAATTGCGCTGTGTGACGCACATTTTTTTTCGGTCTGTGGGGTGGCGCCCGATGGGTGCATCGACCGTGCCGCTGTCTTCTTTCATGCTGCCGCAGACGATCGTTTCGTAAATGCGGTGCATGGTGTGATCTTTCAGCTGGCTGGCCAGAAACGTGTGCGCCGAATCGTTTTTTGCCACGGCAAGCAGACCGGAGGTGTCCTTGTCGATGCGGTGTACGATCCCGGGGCGCAGTTCTCCGTTGATCCCGGAAAGCTTGTCGCCAAGTGCATACAGCAGGCCGTTGACCAGCGTATCGTCGCTGTGGCCGGCAGCCGGATGCACCACCAGCCCGCGCGGCTTGTTCAGCACGATCACGTCATCATCTTCGTATGCGATGTTCAGCGGCATTTCGGTGGCAACGACGGCCGTCTGCTTCGGCTGCGGGATCGAAAGGATGATCTCGTCGCCTGCGTTCAGACGGTCGTTTTTTCTGGCGGGTGCGCCGTTTCGGGTCACATGTCCTTCGGTGATGAGCTTCTGTGCCGCAGAGCGGGTCAGATCTTCCGCGCACCGTGCGAGAAAGGCGTCCAGCCGCTCGCCGGGCGTGTCGGCGTAGAGGGTCATTTCTTCTCCTCCCGCCAGAAGGCGCGGTTGAAAAAGACCAGATGCACGATCAGCAGGATGCATCCGCAGGTCACAAAGCAGTCCGCAACATTAAAAATGGGGAAGTCGATGAACTCGGTTCGGATCATGTCCACCACATAGCCCAGACGGATGCGGTCGATCACATTTCCGAGCCCGCCGCCGTAGATCGCGGCGATGCACCAGCGTTCGAGCCGCGTGAACGGCAGGGGCGATTTGAAATATTCGTAAAGCAGCGCGACGGTCAGCAGCACGAACACCGCCACGAACAGCCAGCGCATCCCCTGCAACGCGGAAAACGCCGCGCCGGTATTGCGCACATAGGTCAGGTTCACGATCCCGGGCAGCACCTGCGCATACCCGTACAGTGCGATGGAACGGACCGTCAGATATTTCGTCACCTGATCGGCGACGACGATCAGGGCGGCAAAAACGGAAAACAGAGCAAATTGCATGGCATAACGACCTTTCGATTTTCCCGGGGCTGCGCATATCGGACGGTCGCGGCGGCGCGCCCTGCACAGCGGGTACGCCTATCTTATCACGGCGCGGATGCGTTGTCAAACATCCGAAGCAAAGATTTCTTGCATTGTGCGCGTCGGCGTGCTATAATGTCAAAAAATGTAGCCGTTTTTACCGTGCGGCATACAATGGAGTATTCTCAACAGGAAAGGGGAGAAGCGCAATGCTGAAGGTCGCGAAATTCGGCGGATCCTCCATGGCGGATGCGGGGCAGTACCGCAAGGTAAAGCAGATCGTTTGCGCAGACCCGTCCCGCCGTGTGGTCGTGGTATCCGCCGCAGGCAAACGCAATAAAAAAGATCATAAGATCACGGATCTTCTCTATCTGTGCCATGCGCATGTGCGCTACGGGGTGGCATGTGACCCCGTGTTTGACACGATCGCACGGCGCTATCTGGACATCCGCGATGCGCTGGGGCTGAAAACACCGCTGGAGGAGGAGCTCGCACTGCTGAAGCAACGGCTGGAGCACGGCGGCATGACGGAAGATGAACTGGTCAGCCGCGGCGAATATTTTTCTGCGCTGCTCATGGCGGAATATCTCGGTTTCCGCTTCGTGGATGCGGCAGACTGGATCCGCTTCCGCATGGACGGAACGGTCGATCAGCGGCAGAGCTACGAGCTGCTTTCGCAGATCGGTGCGGTCGGCGGTATCGTGATCCCGGGCTTTTACGGCCGTATGCCCGACGGGCATATCCGCACATTTTCCCGCGGCGGCAGCGATATCACGGGCGCACTGGCGGCGGCCGCGCTGGATGCCGATGTTTACGAAAACTGGACGGATGTTTCGGGCATTCTGATGGCCGACCCGCGCATCGTGAACGATCCGCAGTCGATCCCCGAGGTCACTTATGACGAGCTGCGCGAACTGAGCTATTCCGGGGCGCAGGTGTTGCACGAGGGGAGCATTTTCCCTGTGCGGGAAAAGAATATCCCGCTGAACATCCGCAATACCAACGACCCGCTCGACCCCGGCACGATGATACGGGAAAAATTCCAGGCGGACGCAGCGCCGGATCGCTTTATCACGGGCATTACGGGGAAAAAGGATTTCACGGTCATTTCGCTGTCCAAGCGCGGGATCAGCAGTCAGGTGGGCGTGCTGCGCCGTATGCTGACGATCCTGGAAAATCACGACATTTCCGTGGATTATGCCCCGTGCGGCATTGACAATATCAGTGTGATGATGCCCACCGAGGCTGTCGCGCCGCATCTGTACGCCGTTCTGGGCGAATTGCAGCGGGAATTGCAGCCCGATGCGCTGGATGTACATGACCAGATCGCCGTCGTGGCGGCAGTGGGTCGAAAAATGAAGGGAAAGCCGGGGCTTACCGGCAGGCTGTTCGCCGCCCTCGGCGATGCGGGGATCAATATCCGTGTCATCAATCAGGGGCCGGATGAACTGAACGTCGTTCTGGGCGTGGACAATCGGGATTTTGCACAGGCGATCCGCGTTCTGTATGACAGCTTTGCAAAATAACCTGTTTGCAGGAGGAACTGAAATGAAATCATATCATGTGGCCGTGCTGGGCGCGACCGGCGCAGTCGGCCGGGAAATGGTCAAAATTTTGCAGGAGCGCGATTTTCCCGTCGCTTCGCTGCACCCGCTGGCAAGCGCCCGCAGCGTCGGAAAGTGTGTCACCTTCCGCGGGGAGCAGATCCCCATCGCCGAAGCCCGCGCGGATGCGTTTCGGGGCATGGATATCGTGCTGGGTGCGGCGGAAAACGACATCGCCATGCAATTTGCGACGCATATCGTGGACGCGGGCGCGGTTTTTGTGGATAATTCTTCCGCGTTCCGCCTGCGGGAGGATGTGCCTTTGATCGTCCCGGAGATCAATGCGCAGGATGTCGCATGGCACAAGGGTATTTTGTCCAATCCAAACTGTTCCACGATCATCACCCTTACGGCTGTCCATGCGCTCAACCGCATCAGCCCCATTCGGGACATGGTCGTTTCCACCTATCAGGCCGTATCCGGTGCGGGTGCCGGCGGGCCGATCGAACTGTACGAGCAGGTGGAGGCGCTGCGCAGCGGCGAACGCCCGCAAAGCCGCGTATTTTCCCACCAGATCGCCTATAACCTGATCCCGCAGATCGGCGGGGAGCAGGAGGACGGCTATACGAGCGAAGAAATGAAGCTGCAATATGAGGGACGCAAGATCCTGCATCTGCCGCAGCTGTCGGTATCGTGTACCTGCGTGCGTGTGCCTGTGGTGCGCAGCCATTCCATTTCCGCGCGGCTGCGTTTCGCACGCCCCGTTTCCGTGGAGGAGGCGCGCCGCGCCATAGCCGCCGCGCCGGGCTGTTGCCTGACGGACGACCTGGGCAACGGGATCTATCCCATGCCGCTGGACACGACGGATCAGGATCTGGTATTCGTCGGGCGCATCCGCCGCGACCTGACAGATGAAAACGGCCTGTGCCTGTGGTGCTGCGGCGATCAGGTGCGCAAGGGTGCGGCGACCAATGCGGTGCAGATCGCACAGCTGCTGATCGGGCAGGGCGCCTGAAGCGCGCTGCGCGGGTCACGATCGCCGAAAAAACGCTGCTAACAGGAAAAAAGGAGGCCGTGTCCGGCTTCCCGAAGATACGCCCGCCGCTGCGGGCGCAGGAAAAGGAGAACATGCCATGAACGCTTATGTCGCACAGGTCATCGATCTCGTCAAACGCAAGTACGCAGCAGAGCCGGAATTCGTTCAGACGGTGGAGGAGGTCTTTGGTTCGATCTCTCCGCTGATCGACCGACATCCCGAATACGAAAAAGCGGATCTTCTCGGGCGCATGGTAGAGCCCGAGCGGATGTTCACCTTCCGCGTCGTCTGGACGGACGATAACGGGCAGGTGCATACCAACACAGGCTACCGCTGCCAGTTCAACGGTGCGATCGGCCCGTACAAGGGCGGCCTGCGCTTCCACCCGAGCGTGTACCCGGGCGTGATCAAGTTCCTGGCCTTTGAGCAGACATTCAAAAACAGCCTTACGGGTCTGCCGATCGGCGGCGGCAAGGGCGGCAGTGACTTTGACCCGAGCGGGAGATCCGATGCGGAGATCATGCGCTTTTGTCAGAGCTTCATGTCCGCGCTGTACCGCTATATCGGCCCGGATGTGGACGTTCCCGCGGGTGACGTGGGTGTCGGCGCACGGGAGATCGGGTATCTGTACGGGCAGTATCGCCGCCTGAAGGGCGTGTGGGAAAACGGCGTGCTTACGGGCAAGGGGCTCAGCTACGGCGGCAGCCTGACCCGCCCGGAGGCCACGGGCTACGGCGCACTGTATTATTTGCAGGAGGTGCTGGCGCACGAGGGCGAGACGATCGAGGGCAAGACCATCGCCTGTTCGGGCTTCGGCAATGTGACCTGGGGCATTTGCAAAAAGGCTATGCATCTGGGCGCGAAGGTCATCACGCTCTCCGGCCCCGACGGGTATATCTATGATGCGGACGGCGTTTCCTCCGACCCGGAAAAAGTCGATTATCTGCTGACCATGCGCGCCTCCGGGCGCAACTGCGTGCGCGACTATGCGCAGAAGTTCGGCGTGCCGTTCTACCCGGGCGAAAAGCCGTGGGGCGTGAAGGCGGATATCGTGATGCCCGCCGCCGTGCAGAACGACGTGAATTTGGACGCGGCGCGCCGCATCGCCGCAAACGGCGTGAAGTATTACATCGAAGTCGCCAATATGCCCACTACCAACGACGCGCTGGAATTCCTGCGCGCGCAGCCGGGCATGATCGTCGCGCCTTCCAAGGCGGTCAACGCAGGAGGTGTCAGCGTTTCCGCGCTGGAAATGAGCCAGAACAGCGAGCGCCTCGTCTGGACGGAAAAGCAGGTAGACGATCAGCTGCGGCAGATCATGCGCAATATCCACGCCGCCAGCGTGGAGGCCGCGCAGGACTACGGTCTGGGCTACGATCTGGTCGCGGGCGCAAATCTGGCGGGCTTCCGCAAGGTTGCCGATGCCATGATGGCGCAGGGCATTTTCTGAAACCGCATCCCGATAAAACATCCCCCGCAGATGGTAAAACGGCCGTCTGCGGGGGATCTGTTATATGCATCCGGGTCATACGGTAAGCAGCGGGACATTGACACCGCTGCAAAGCCGATGGAGAAATTCCGGGCAGGTGTGATCCGTGATCACGGCGGTCATTTCCTCAATGCGCCCATAGGACATCAGACCCGAGCTCCCGAATTTGGCCGTATCGGCCAGAAGGTAGGATCTTCCGCTGCTTTTCAGCGCCGTGCGCTTGATCTCGTACTCGATATAGGTTGAAACATTCAGCCGCCCGTCCTCGGATACGCCGGAAACGCCCATGAACGCCTTGTTGAACCGATAGCGTGACAGGTATTCCAGCGTGCCTACGTCGGCCAGTGAATTGGTGCGGTGGTTGGCCGTGCCGGGCAGCACGATCAGCGTCACGTTGTCCATCTGTGCCGCCTTCTGGATGACATAGAGGCTCGCCGTTACCACGGTGATATGCTTATCGGGGGACAGGCAGTCGATCAGGTGCATGGTGGTCGTGCCCGCGTCGATGAAAATGATATCGCGGTCGGCGATAAAGCCCTCCGCCTCGCGGGCGATCCGCTTTTTCTGCGCGGTATTTTCCAGCGCGCGGCTGGCAAAGAGAGGCACTTGCTTATGCTCGGCCGCCCGCACGCCGCCGTAGATCTTCTCCACCGCGCCCGTCTTGACCAGATACGCCACGTCGGCGCGCACGGTGTTCATGGAAACATCGAAATGGCTGCAAAGTTCCTCCATCGTCATGCTTTGCCGCTGCGCGATGATCGCGCCCATCTGCTTTCTGCGATCCTCTTTCATGGTACCGCCTCCTTTTGCCTTTATCATACCCGACGAAACGAAAATTGTCAACTCTTTTTGAAAATTGTTAAGTCTTTTTATTTTTTGCCCAAACTTAACATAGATTTACAGCGTATTCGTTGACAATTTGCCAACCCGATGCTATAATCAAACCATTCTGATCCCCTGCGGGGGAAGCTTACGGAGGTTTCTATGCACAACGGGAGAAAAATTCGGGTCGGTGTGGCAGGCTACGGCACCATCGGGCAGCGTCTGGCGGACGGCGTAGCCATGCAGGAGGATATGCAGCTGGTCGGCATCGCCGATCTTGCGCCCACGCTTGCGGTGCGGGCGCTGCGGGAAAACGACATGATCGGCGCGAACGGGGTCAAGTACGATCTGTATCTGGTCGACGGCGCGCAGGAAGATGCGTTTCGCGCGCACGATATCCCCGTTGCCGGCACCTTTGAGCAGCTGTGCGGGAAGGTGGATATCATGCTCGATTCTTCCCCCGGCGGCGTGGGCGCGAAAAACAAGGAGATCTATCGCACACTCGGCGTGAAGGCCGTTTTTCAGGGCGGCGAGAAAAATTCCGTGGCGGATGTCTTCTTCCATGGCTATGCCAATTACGAAAAAGGGCTCGGCGCGGATTATCTGAAGCTGACTTCCTGCAACACCACGGGATTGATCCGCGCGGTGGATTGCCTCGATCGGGAATTCGGCGTGGAAAAGGTCGCCATCACCATCATCCGCCGCGTTGCGGATCCGGGCGATTATCACCGCGGCCTGACCAATGCCCTGCAAATGGAGAAGGCACCGTCGCATCAGGCCGTCGATCTGATGACCATCATGCCTCATGTGGAGGCCACGGGCATTCTGGTGCACACGCCCGTCACACACGGCCATATCATCACCGTCCTCGCAACGGGCAAGGACGGCAGAAAGATCACCAAAGAGCAGGCGTTGGCGGCATTCCGCAAGCATCCCAGAATTCGCACCGTCACCATAGACGAAGGTTTCATGGGCAATGCGAGCCTGTTCAAATACGCCCGCGATCTGGGCAACCGCCGCGGGGATATGTACGAGATCGGATTGTGGGAGGACTCGATCGTCGAGTCCGGCAACGATATCATGTTCGCTATCCACATCCCGCAGGAAAGCGTGACCATCCCCGAAACGATCGATGCCATCCGCGCTGCCATGCGTATGCAGACGACGCGCGAGGAGGGCACCGCCATGACGAACCGCTATTTGAAGATCGGGCGCTTCAAGTAAGGAGCGGCCTATGCGATTTGGGATCAGAACGCTTGACGAGCTGTCCGTTCGGGGGAAGACCGTTTTGTGCCGCATCGACATCAACCAGCCGATCGACCGCGAAACGGGAACGCTGAAGAGCATCAACCGCATCGTCGCCTGCGTGCCGACCGTGCGGGAGCTGGCCGACCGCGGGGCGCGGGTCGTGCTGCTGGCACATCAGGGCAGCGATATCGAATATGCCAATTTCTATACCACTCGCCCGCACGCCGATGTGCTGGCGCAGCTGCTGGGGCGGCCGGTGCAGTGGATCGACGACGTTTGCGGCCCTGCGGCACGCGAAAAAATAAAGGCGCTGCGCGAGGGGGAGATCCTCCTGCTGGACAATGTCCGCTTCGTTTCCGAAGAGCAGACGCTGTTTGAAAAAAGCCTGCGCCTTTCCCACGCGCAGCAGGCGAAAACGCAGCTGGTGGAAAAGCTTGCGCCGCTGGCACAGCTGTATGTGTGCGATGCCTTTGCCGCCGCGCATCGGGATCAGCCGAGTCTCTGCGGTTTTGAGCAGGTGCTGCCCGGCGCGATGGGGCGGCTGTTTGAGAAAGAATACTGCGCCGTGTCGCAGGTGATGGAGGCGGCGGAAAAGCCGTGCGTATTCGTTCTGGGCGGCGCGAAGATCGCCGACGCATTTGCGATGATGCGCACCGTTCTGGAGCGCGGCATTGCCGACAGCGTCCTGACCGGCGGGCTGGTGGCCAACGTATTTCTGGCTGCATCGGGACGCTTTACGGGAGAGGGAATGCTGGCACAGCTGCAAAGTCGCGGCTTTGACGCGCTGCTGCCCGAGGCGGCGGAGCTGCTGGAACGCTTCGGCGCACGCATCTGCCTGCCGCAGGATCTTGCCCGCGTCGAGGACGGACAGCGGCGGGAGGCCGCCTTGCAGGCGTTTCCCGCGCAGTGCGCGCCGTCGGATATCGGCACGCAGACAGCTGCGCGGTACGCCGAGACGATCCTGCGTGCGAAGACCGTATTCGCCAACGGCCCGATGGGCATATTTGAGCAGGCGGAAACGGCGTATGGTACCAAAACGGTCTGGGAGGCGATGGCCGCGAGCGAAGGCTATACCGTTCTGGGAGGCGGCGACAGCATCACCGCTACGGAAAAATTCGGTCTGACGGACAAAATGGACTATATCTGCACAGGCGGCGGCGCGCTGATCCGCTTCCTGAGCGGGGAGGAACTTCCGGTCGTGCGGGCGCTGCGCCACTGCGCGGGTATAGCGGAAGGGGACTGAGCCTATGCATTTGACATTTGCGATCGGGGAAAGGACGCAGGGCGTGACCGTTCCCGACGAAAACCTGCTCAGCATTTTGACTATGGGCGCGCTGCCCCCCGGCTTGACCGGGGAAGCGGAGGTGCGGCGGGCGCTGGAACAGCCCATCGGCACGCCCCGCCTGCGGGAGCTGGTAAAGCCCGGCGAAACGGTCGCCATCGTCACCAGCGATATCACCCGCCCCATGCCGACCGCCGCAGTTCTGCCCGCCGTTTTGGATGAATTATATGCCGCGGGGATCCGACGCGAGGATATCACGCTCGTCTTTGCGCTGGGCAGCCACAGAAAGCACACGCTCGACGAGCAGCGCCGCCTTGCCGGAGAACGCGCGTGGCGCGAAATACGCTGCGTGGACAGTGACCCGTCGGATTGCCTGCTGCTGGGCACCACTTCCGCCGGAACGCCGGTGGAGATCACCCGCGCGGTGGCGCAGGCCGACCGCCGCATCTGCCTCGGAAATATCGAATACCACTATTTTGCGGGCTATTCCGGCGGCGCGAAGGCGCTGATGCCCGGCGTTTCCACCCGTGCCGCCATTCAGGCCAATCATGCCATGATGGTGCGCCCCGAATGCTGCGCAGGTGCGCTGGACGGCAACCCCCTGCGTCGCGACATCGAGGAAGCGGGGGCGATCTGCGGCATAGACTTTCTTCTCAATGTCGTGCTGGACGAGCATAAGCAGATCGTAAAGGCCGTAGCCGGGCACGCCGTAACCGCGCATCGGGCGGGCTGCGCGTTCCTCGATACCGTTTACAGCTGCCCCATCGAACGCCGCGCCGATATCGTGATCGTTTCGCAGGGCGGCGCACCCAAGGATCTGAATCTCTACCAGACCCAGAAAGCGCTGGACAACGCCGCGCACGCCGTGCGCGAAGGCGGGATCATCATCCTGATCGGCTCCTGTCGGGAGGGATTGGGCGAAAAAACCTTCGAAAGCTGGCTGCACGATGCGCACAGGCCGCACGAGCTGGTCGAACGCATCGGGCGCGAATTCCGCCTCGGCGGGCATAAGGCGGCAGCTATCGCGATGGTTCTGGAAAAAGCGGAGGTATATCTGGTTTCCGAACTGTCGGATGACCTTGCCCGCACGGCGTTTCTTACGCCGAAACCTTCGGCGCAGGAGGCGCTGGAGGATGCCATGCGCGCGCTCGGCACGCAGGCCACGGTACTGGCCATGCCATACGGCGGCGCGACACTGCCAAAAATCAAGGAGGATGCATAATGTTCCGAAAAGACAAGGTCAAGCTCGGTATTGCGCCCATCGGCTGGTGCAATGACGATATGCCCGAGTTGGGCGCGGAAAATACGTTTCGTCAGATCGTCAGCGAGATGGCGCTGGCGGGCTTTTGCGGCTGCGAGATCGGCAACAAGTTCCCTGCCGATGCCGCACAGCTGAAACAGGAGCTGGAGCTGCGCGGACTGCGCGTGGCGAGCCGCTGGTTTTCGTCGTTCCTGCTGACGCAGCCTTATGCGCAGGTGGAAGCCGCGTTCGAACGGGAGCTGGATTTCCTCGCGGCGCTGGGCGCGGATCGCATCAATGTCAGCGAGCAGAGTTTCTCCATTCAGGGAAAGCCCGATGTTCCCGTGCTCACGGGCGGGCATAAGCCCGTGATGGACGACACGCAATGGGCGCGCCTGTGCGACGGCCTGAACCGCCTCGGACAGACGGCGGCACGGCGCGGTTTTCGGCTGTGCTATCATCATCATATGGGCACGGTGGTGCAGAGCGCGGCGGAAACGGATCGCCTTCTGGCCAATACCGACCCCGCCTGCGTGTTCCTGTGCTATGACACCGGCCACTTTACCTTTGCTGGGGAGGATCCGCTGCTGATGCTGCAAAAATATGCATCGCGTGTCGGCCATGTCCATCTGAAGGATATGCGTCTGGACGTGGTGGAGCAGGCGCGCAGACAGGGCTGGAGCTTCCTGACATCCGTGCGCAACGGCGCATTCACCGTGCCGGGCGACGGCGATGTGGAATTCGATCCCGTATTCCGTCTGCTGGAGCAGGCGGGCTACGAGGGTTGGCTGCTGGTGGAGGCCGAGCAGGATCCCGCGAAGGCGGATCCGCTGGAATACGCCATTCGGGCGCGTCGTTATATCGCGGCGCACACCGGCCTGTAAGGAGCGGCTTATGTATCTGGAAAAAACACCGCAGCGGGGCTATACCCCCTATATCGACGCGGCAGCGGACGACCTCGGCACGCAAATGGACGTGGGGCTGCTCATTCTGGAAGCGGGCGACCGCTATGCTATCTGCTCCCCCGATAAGGAGACGGCACTGCTCCTGTTCTCAGGAGAGGCGCAGCTGCACTACGGCGATGCGCACGCGCACATTTTCCGCCCGGATTGCTTCCGCTATGAGGCGTTTTGCCTGCTCGCGCCGAAGCAGACGGCCATCACGCTGGAAGCGTTGGCACATACGGAGATCTATATCCAGCAGACCGTAAATCCGACCGCGTATCCCCCCGTGCTCTACACGCCCGAGACGGTGCAGACAGAGCTTGCCGGCGCGAACGGGGAGCTGCTTGGCACGATGCAGCGGCGGATCAAGACTTTTTTCGACTATGACAACGCTCCGTTTTCCAATATGGTGCTCGGCGAGGTGCTCAATTATCCGGGAAAATGGTCGTCCTATCCGCCGCATCACCATCCGCAGCCGGAGGTCTATTTCTTCCGCTTTGACCATCCGCAGGGTTTCGGCGCGGGCTTCGGCAACGGAGAGATCTACCGCACCGGCCATAACGGGCTCGCCGTGATCAACCACGGCTTCCACTCGCAGGCCGCCGCGCCGGGCTACGCCCTGTGCTACGCCTGGGGCATTCGCCATCTGGACGGCGATCCCTGGAAAAAGACACGCATAGATGACGAAGAACATGTCTGGCTCCGCGCGGCGGACGCCAACGAACAGATCTACAGGGGGTGACGAAATGGAAACGGTACGCTTGACCATGGCGCAGGCGCTCGTGCGTTTTCTGGAAAATCAGTATATCGCCTATGACGGCAAAGAGCATCCGTTTGTGGAGGGCGTCATCATGCTGCCCGGCCACGGCAATGTGCTGGGCATGGGGCAGGCACTGCAACAGGAAGCCCACCGCATGAAGATCTATCAGGGGAAAAACGAGCAGGGCATGGGACACACCGCCATTGCCTTCGCAAAGCAGGCAAAGCGCAAAAAGATCATGGCCGTCACGTCCTCCGTCGGTCCGGGCGCGGCCAATATGGTCACGGCCGCCGCGACTGCCACGGCCAACCATATCCCGCTGCTGGTTTTGCCCGGCGATGTCTACGCCTGTCGCCAGCCCGACCCCGTATTGCAGCAGCTTGAGCAGGCGCACGACCTCTCGCTGTCCACGAATGACGCATTCCGCCCCGTTTGCCGCTACTGGGACCGCATCACGCGCCCGGAACAGATCATGAGCGCCATGCTGCGCGCCATGCAGGTGCTGATCGATCCGGCCGATACCGGCGCGGTCTGCATCGCCCTGCCGCAGGACGTGGAGGGCATGGCCTTTGATTACCCCGTTTCGTTCTTTGCAAAGCGGGTGCATCGGCTCTCCCGCCCGCTGCCCGAGCCGGAGGTGCTGGAAGCGGCGGCAAACGTGATCCGCAACGCCGAAAAACCGCTGCTGATCTGCGGCGGCGGCGTGCGCTACAGCGAGGCGCATCGGCAATTCCGCGCATTTGCGGAGGCGACGGGCATCCCATTCGGCGAAACGCAGGCGGGCAAGGGCGCCGTGCTGTATGACCACCCGCTGAATTTGGGCGGCATCGGCGTAACGGGCTGCTCCGCAGCCAACGATCTTGCAAAGCAGGCGGATGTCGTCATCGGTGTCGGCACGCGCTATACCGATTTCACCACCGCCTCGAAATGGCTGTTCCGCGAGGATGCGAAATTTGTCAATATCAACGTTTCCGCGTTTCAGGCGCATAAAATGGATGCGCTGCCCGTGATCGCGGATGCGAAACGTGCGCTGGAAGCGCTGACCGCGGCGCTGGCCGACTACCGTGCGCCGTATACCCACGAGATATCCGATGCCCGCGCCCGCTGGGAGCGGGAGCTGGCGCGTCTGCGCGGCCTGTCGTTCGGCGCGGATTATGTGCCCGAGATCAACGATGCAAACGCCGCCTCCGCGTTCCGTTTTGCGCAGGATCTGGATGCGGGGCTGACACAGACGCAGGTGCTCGGTGCGCTCAATCTGGCCATCAACCCACATGCGAATGTCATCGGCGCGGCGGGTTCTCTGCCGGGCGACATGCAGCGGATGTGGTGCGCCCGCGATTACGATACCTACAACATGGAGTACGGCTACAGCTGCATGGGCTATGAGATCTCCGGTGCGCTGGGCGTGAAATATGCCGATCCCGAGTGCGACGTGTACGCCATGGTAGGCGACGGGAGCTTCCTCATGCTCCACTCGGAGCTGATCACCGCCGTGCAGGAGCATAAGAAGATCCACATTTGCCTGTTCAACAACGCGAGCTTCGGCTGCATCAACAATTTGCAGGTCGGGCACGGAAATGCCACACTTTGCACCGAACTCCGCTTCCGCGGCGAGGACGGTGCGCATTCCGGTGCGTTCATGCCCATCGACTTTGCCAAGGTCGCCGAGGGCTACGGCTGTAGGAGCTACACCGTGCGCACGATGGAGCAGCTGCTCGCCGCCGTGGAGGATGCAAAGCAGGTGCGCGACGTCCCCGTGCTGTTCGACATTCGCGTACTGCCCAAATCCATGACGGACGGCTACGGCGCATGGTGGCGCTGCGGGGATACGGAGGCATCCGAAAATCCCGCGAATTTGCAGGCGTATCAGACGCATCTGGCGCATGAAAAAACCGCAAGAAAATATTAAAGAGGTGCTGAATATGGAACAGAACTTGAAGATCGGGATCATCGGATGCGGCGCGATCGGACGCGACCACTGCCGTCGTATCATGCAGACCGTTCCGGGCGCAAGCGTCGTGGCCGTGGCCGACTATCTGCCTGCCGCCGCCGACGAAACGGCTGCGCGCTACGGCATACGCTCCTTCGGCAACGACTGCGACGGCCTCATTGCCGATCCGCAGGTCGAGGCGGTGGTCATCACATCCATCGACCCGACACATCACGACTATGTGATGAAGGTGCTGGCGCAGGAAAAATGGTGTTTCTGCGAAAAGCCCCTGTCCCAGAATGCCCGCGACTGCGAGGAGATCATCGCCCGTGAAACGCAGCTCGGACGGCGGCTGGTGCAGGTGGGCTTCATGCGCCGCTACGACCGCGGCTACGCCGAGATGAAGCGCATCATCGACTCCGGCGAGCTGGGCGCGCCGCTGCTGATCAAGGCGTGCCACCGCAATGTCAGCCAGGGCGAGGGATTTCGCACGGAAAACGGCGTGACGAACGTCGCCATCCATGAGCTGGATATCTGCCGCTGGCTGCTTGACGATGAATACGCCGATGTGCAGGCTGTCCGCGTGCGCCAGAGCGCCAATTCCACCCGCGGCTATGACAATCCGCAGGTGATGCTCCTGCGCACCCGGAAAGGCTGCTTTATCGATGTGGAGGTGCAGGTAGCCGACGGCTACGGCTATGACATCCAGTGCGAGGTGGTCTGCGAAAACGGAACGGTGAAGTTGCCCGATCCCTACGCCGTCGTATGCCGCAGCCGCCCGAGCGGCTGGGACAGCGTGCGCCCTGCGCAGTCTATGCCCATCATGACCGACTGGAAAGAGCGCTTCATTGAGGCGTATGACATCGAGCTGTGCGACTTCGTCCGCGCGGTACACGCGGGCAAGCTCACCGGTCCGTCCGCATGGGACGGCTATGTTGCCTGCGTGGCGGGCGACGCACTGAACGACTCGCGCGGCACTTCACGGTTTTTCCCTGTTCTGACCGTCGAAAAGCCCGCACTGTACCGCTGAGAGGGCTGCCATGGGTTATCAGGAAGAGTCATTGCGCCTGCACGGGCGCTGGCGCGGCAAGATCGAGGTCGTCACGACCGTGCCGCTGGAAACGAAGGAAGACCTTGCGCTGGCCTATACGCCGGGCGTGGCGCAGCCGTGCCTGGAAATTCAAAAGGACGTTCGCCGCTCGTATGAGCTGACCCGCCGCCACAATCTGTGCGCCGTGGTCACGGACGGCTCGGCGGTGCTCGGGCTGGGCAACATCGGCCCGGAGGCCGCGATGCCCGTGATGGAGGGCAAATGCGCGCTGTTCAAGCGCTTTGCCGACGTGGACGCGTTTCCGCTGTGCATCCGCTCACAGGATGTCGACGAGATCGTCAACACCGTCGCACTGCTGTGCGGTTCGTTCGGCGGGATCAATCTGGAGGATATTTCCGCGCCGCGCTGTTTTGAGATCGAGCAAAAGCTGAAGCAGCGCTGCGATATCCCCGTTTTTCACGACGATCAGCACGGCACGGCGATCGTTACGCTGGCGGGTCTGACGAATGCGCTGAAGGTCGTCGGAAAGAAAAAAGAGGATGTAAAGATCGTGACCTGCGGCGCAGGCGCGGCGGCGATCTCCATTACGAAGCTGCTGCTGCGCGCGGGCTTCCGAAACATCATCATGACCGACCGCGCGGGCGCGATCTACGACGGGCGGGACGGTCTGAACCGGATCAAGCGGGAAATGGCGCTCGTGACCAATGCCGAAAAAGCGCGGGGAAGTCTGGCCGACGTGATTGTCGGCGCGGATGTCTTCATCGGTGTTTCCGCGCCGGGCACGCTGACGACCGAAATGGTCAAGACCATGGCGCGCGATGCCATCATCTTCGCGTGCGCCAATCCCGTCCCCGAGATCATGCCCGAGGCGGCGCAGGCGGGCGGCGCGCGGGTGATCTGCACCGGCCGCAGCGACTATCCCAACCAGATCAACAATGTTCTGGCTTTCCCCGGCGTGTTCCGCGGCGCATTCGATGCCCGCGCATCGGATATCAACGAGGAAATGAAAATGGCCGCCGCGCAGGCGCTGGCCGATCTGATCGCGCCATCGGAGCTGTCCGCCTCGTATATCATCCCCGCCGCACTCGATCCGCGTGTGGCCGGTGCGGTGGCGGCCGCCGTAGCCGCAGCTGCCCGCGCAAGCGGCGTGGCCGCCCCCATGTGACGCACGAAAGCCCCGCGGGAGATCGTTGCATTCGGTCTTGCGCAGGGCTTTTTGCCGATGTGCGACTTTGCACGGCGCATCTTGCTTTTTTCGGAAAAAGCATGTATGATAAAGGAAAACGTTCCGAACGATCGAGGTGCCGCATTATGATCTACGACGCAAAACTGATGGCCTCCAAGCTCAACCGATGGGAAACCTACATGAACCACTACCGCCTGCCCACATGGGAGGAGCTTCCCGAGCTGGAGCTGTATATGGATCAGCTGATCTATCAGGTGCGGCGCTATTTGTCGCTGTTTCCCGAAGACGAGCGAAATCCCGTCGTCACGCCCAGCATCATCAATAATTATGTGCGCCTGCGGGTCATGCCCGCGCCGCACCGAAAGCGCTATCGCCGCCTGCACATGGCCTACGCCGTGATGATCTGCGCGCTCAAGCAGGTCATGACTCTGACAGAGATCCAGAAAGTGCTCCCGCCCGACCTCAGCGACAGCCAGATGCGGCAGCTGTATAACGATTTCGTCCGCAAGATCACGACGGCCACCCGATTGTTCATCGACGAGGTGCGTGCTTCCGCACGGGACGTACTGGAGGAGGGCAATCCCTACAGCTGCGAGAGTCTGGTGCTGCACAGCGCCGTTACGTCCATGCTGTATAAGCTGCTGACCGTCAAACTGACAGGGTTGCAGGGGCAGGACGCACCGACATAAGAGGCGAAATACCGAAAAAATTGCCATTCCGACGAAGGGAATGGCAATTTTTCGGTTTCGGTGATTTATTTGCGGCCGGATGTGCTGCGCAGGGTGACATCGTGGTATCCGCCCTCGACGATGGAGGTCGCGGAAACGAGCGTCAGCTTCGCGTCGCGCTGCAGATCGGGGATAGTGGTCACGCCGCAGTTGCACATGGTGGACTTGACCTTGTACAGGCTGGCTTCCACATTGTCGTGCAGGCTGCCGGCGTAGGTCACATACGAGTCCACGCCTTCCTCGAAGGTGAGCTTGCTCGAACCGCCCAGGTCATAGCGCTGCCAGTTGCGCGCGCGGTTGCTGCCTTCGCCCCAGTATTCCTTCATGTATGCGCCGTTTACCATTACTTTCGGCGTGGGCGACTCGTCAAAGCGGGCGAAGTAACGCCCGAGCATCATGAAATCCGCGCCCATGGCCAGCGCCAGCGTCATGTGATAATCGTGTACGATGCCACCGTCGGAGCAGATGGGCACATAGATGCCCGTGTCGCGGAAATATTCGTCCCGTGCTGCCGCGACCTCGATCAGTGCCGTGGCCTGTCCGCGGCCGATGCCCTTCGTTTCACGGGTGATGCAGATCGAGCCGCCGCCGATCCCGACTTTGACAAAATCCGCACCGGCGCGCGCCAGGAACAGGAAGCCGTCCCGATCGACCACATTGCCTGCGCCGATCTTGACGCTGTCGCCGTAATGCGCGCGTACCCAGGCGATCGTTTTTTCCTGCCAGCAGGTGTAACCCTCGGACGAGTCGATGCACAGTACGTCCGCACCGGCTTCCAGCAGGACGGGAACGCGCTGCTCGTAATCGCGGGTATTGATGCCCGCACCGACCAGAAAGCGCTTTTCGCGATCCAGCAGCTCCTGCGGGTTGGCCTTGTGCGCGGAATAATCCTTGCGGAAGACGAAATACAGTAGCCGTCCTTCCGCATCCACGATGGGCAGGCTGTTCAGCTTGTGATCCCAGATGATATCGTTGGCTTCGCGCAGGGTCGTTTCGGCGGGAGCCGTCACCAGCCGTGCCAGCGGGGTCATGAAGGTGGAGACTTTATCCGTCGGGCTCATGCGGGAAACGCGGTAATCACGCCCCGTGACGATGCCCAGCAGCTTTCCGTTGCAGGTGCCGTCGTCGGTAACGGCGACGGTGGAGAAGCCGTTGGCCGCCTTCAAATTCAGCACGTCGGCCAGCGTGTGCTCGGGGGTCAGGTTGGACGCGGAAACGACAAATCCCGCCTTGTAATTCTTCACACGGGAGACCATAGCCGCCTGCGAGGCGATGCTCTGCGAGCCGTAAATAAAGCTCAGGCCGCCCTCTTTGGCCAGTGCGATGGCCAGCGTATCATCGGAAACCGACTGCATGATCGCCGAGGTCAGGGGAATGTTCAGCGTGATGGCGGGTTCTTCCTCCCCCTTGCGGTACTTTGTCAGCGGGGTGCGCAGGCTGACCCGATCGGGGATGCAGTTCTCCGAGGTGTAGCCGGGGATCAGCAGATATTCGCTGAAGGTATGGCTGGGTTCGGAATAATAGTGGGCCATGATGATCTCCTCCAAATCGTTATCGTTATGGAAGCGCGGCGAATGCGGGCTTCCTGAAAATACGGTTGACGGGAAACGGGGGCGCTCAGCCCTGATCCAGCAGCTCGCGCTGCTGGTTGCCCTGACTGTCGAGGTGCTTGAAATTGCCCATGACTTCGCCGACCTGACTGACGACGGCAAAGGTGTCGGGCGTACTGCGCACAATATCGGACAGAACGGCCACCTGATTTTTGTTGATGACGCAGATCAGGACGCTTTTTTCTTTTCCGAGGTACATGCCGCGCGCGGGCAGGAGCGTTGCGCTGTGGTGCAGGCGGTTGATGATCGCGTCGGTGATCAGCTCGGGGTGATCGGTCACGATCTCGAAGCGGATCGCGCTGCGGCCGGATTTCGTCAGCTTATCCGTGACGGTGCTCGATGTGAAGCAGTACATGATGCAAAGCAGCACGGGCTCGATCCGATGATCGTACACAAAGTAGGAAATAAAGGCCACTGCGGCATTCAATGCGAACAGAATGTAGAAAAAGTTCAGCTCGGGTCTGCTTTTGTGGATCATGACGGCCAGAAAGTCCGTGCCGCCGGAGTTGGCGCTGGCCTTGACCAGCAGGGAATAGCAGCTGCCGAAGATGATACCGCCGACCAGCGGCCCGAGGATGGTGCTCGTGCCGTTATCGGTCGCGTAGGCGAAATCGGACAGATCCACATATTGCAGCAGCACCAGACTTACGGAAAACGTGACCACATACACCATGCTGCGCAGGGCGATGGGCTTGCTGATGCGAAAATAGACCAGGATAGACAGCGGGATGTTGACGATCAGGCTCAGATAACCCACACTGATACCCGTCAGGTACTGGATCATCGTGCAGATCCCGTTGATGCCGGATGGCGCGAATTTGTTGGGGAAAATGAACAGATTATAGTTCAGCGCGCATATCACGGCGATGGCCGCGATACACAGATAGGTCATAGCCTTTTTCAGACGCTTCATATTCTGCCTCCGTCGGAGCGGGGATGCGCGCGACGGCATTGTGCGGCGCACCCCTTATCTATATCCCGTTCAATATAGCACAGAACGCGCAAACTTGCAAGACGGGAAAGCGCTTTTTTCGCGCCGATTTCCGCAAAGTGAATTCCCGAAGTAAATTCCGAAATGGGATTTGAACCGGAATTTGCCAGACAACAGAAAAGCACCTGCGGCGAGCAGGTGCTTCGATCTGTCAAAAAACCGCCGTTTTCGCCCCGGTGCGGGAGAGACAGGGGGTGCTCAGATCCCCGCCTGCTGCAACAGCAGCGGGACCTTATCCTCCCAGCCGAGCGCCATGATATGCACGCCCTGGCAGTACGGGCGACACTCGCGGATGATCCGCGCGGCGATCTCCACACCGGTGATACCGGCCTTGGCACGCTCTTTGTCGGCGGCCAGCGCCTCGATCATGTCATCGGGCACATGCACGCCCGCCACATTGCGATTCATGAACTTGCACATCCCCGCATTCTTGGGAATGATAACGCCAAGCTGCACGGGTTTTCCGAACTGTGCGGCCTTTTCCATGAAGCGGATGAACTTTTCAGAGTCAAATACGGCCTGCGTCTGGAAATATTCCGCGCCCGCCATCACCTTGCGCTCCATTTTGGCAAGCTGCGCATCCACCGAGTCGGAGCACGGCGAGACGACTGCGCCCTTGGCAAACTTCGGCGCGCGCCCGACCAGCGCGTTACCGCTCAGATCCTGCCC
Organism: uncultured Oscillospiraceae bacterium; assembly: GCA_964538475.1. Classification (GTDB taxonomy): domain Bacteria; phylum Bacillota; class Clostridia; order Oscillospirales; family Oscillospiraceae; genus Faecousia. The sequence goes on from CAZIGE010000025.1 coordinate 22,340, forward strand.
CGCTTCCAGGCGGCAAACGGTGTGCAGCAGGGAAACCGAGTCCAGATCGAACACGGGCTTTGCGCCGGGATGGTCGCCCATCTGCGTGTGGTCGCCCGTCAGGCACAGGATATTCTCGATGCCCAGCATCGCGGCACCCAACAGCTCGGATTGCAGGGCGATGCGGTTGCGATCGCGGCAGGTCAGCTGCAAAATGGGGGTCAGCCCCGCGTTTTGCAGCGCGACGCAGGCGGGCAGACTGCCCATGCGCATGACGCTGGACTGGTTATCGGTAACATTGACGGCGGTGATGCCGCTGAGGTTGGCTTTGGCCTCCTGCACCATATGCTCGATCTCGATGCCCTTCGGGGGGCCGACCTCGGCGGTGACGACGAATTGGCCGTTATCAAATAATTCGGTAATTCTCATGTTCCGTTCTCTCCCTATATCAAATATTGCTTAATCCTGCGCGGAATGATCGCGCAGTTGCACGGGGAAGTGCATCGCGTCTGCGCGGCCGAGCTGTTCCAGCCTGCGGCGGATCCGCTCCCAGCCGCATTCCATGGCGGGATCGACCTCGCACATACCGTTTTTCGCACCGCCGCACTGGCCGTTGAGCAGGCTCTTGGAGCACGCGGTGATGGGGCAGATGCCGCCGGTGAGGTTCAGGAAGCACTGCCCGCATTGCCCGCAGTCGTGCTCAAGCGGCGTGACCCCCTGAAAGCCCGGCAGTGCAATGGTATCGCAGGCGGCGACCACCCGCTTATGCGGGAAGGCCTGTGCCACCGTCTGCACGCCCACGCCGCAGGAGAAGACCAGCAGCGTATCGGCACTTTCCAGCTCCCGGCTGTACTTTTCCAGCCGCAGCAGCAAATTTTCGGGGTTACAGATGTATTCGGCGATGACGCAGCCGGTCACGAGGCCGTCGTGCAGCAGCGCATCTTCTATGGGCGTTTGCGTTTCGGGGAAGCCCGTTACTTCTCGGCAGCCGTGGCAGTGGATCACGAATGTCTTGCCGCGCACCTGCGAGAGGACGGCGTCGGTTTCCTTCAATTGCGTGATAAGCATTTATTTCATCCCCCTTACGGCGTTTTTCCCGATCCGAATGAGATCGACCAGCGGGATCGCGCTGGAGCAGATGTATGCACAGCAGCGGCACTCCATGCAGTTGAGAATGCCCTCCTGCTTCAAGGCGGCGGGGTCAAGCACATGCTTGGCAAAATTCAGCGGTTTCAGCTCCATCGGGCATACATCCACGCAGCGGCCGCAGCGGATGCATTCGCTTGGCTCGGTGTGCACCGTCGGAACGGCAATGATGCCGTTGGAGCCCTTCATGATCGGCGTATCCGTCGTCTCCTGCACGAAGCCCATCATCGGGCCGCCTGCTTTCACGGTCACATCGTCGCCGTGGATCCCGCCGCAGCACGCGATCAGATCGGATGCAGACGTACCGAGGCGCACGAGGAAGTTCGCCGGGTGCGCGATGCATGCGCCCGTCACGGTCGTTGCACGCTCGATCAGCGGCATGCCGGTGCGCAGCGCATCGGAAACGGCCTTCACCGTGCTGACATTGCTGACCAGTGCGCCGACATCGGCGGGAAGGCCGCCGTTGGGCACGCTCTTTCCGAGCACGCGCTTGATCAGCATCTTCTCGCCGCCCTGCGGATATGCAGTCGAAACGGCGCAGATCTCGATCCCCGTCTCCTGCGCGGTCTTTTCCCGCAGCAGCGCGATGGCATCGGGCTTGTTGTCCTCGATCACGATCACGCCGCGCGGCGCATCGACCGCCTTCATCATCGCTTTCAGGCCATAGAGGATATCGTCGGCATATTCCAGCATCACGCGGTGGTCGGCTGTCAGCATCGGCTCGCATTCGCAGCCGTTGAGCAGCACCGCATCGATGGGCTTATTGGGCATCAGCTTGACATAGGTGGGGAATCCCGCGCCGCCCATGCCGACGATACCGGCATTTTTGACGATCTCGACGATCTGCTGTGCGCTCAGCTCCTCCAGTGGCGGATTGGGTCGAATGCAGGGGTGCGGCGTATCCAGCCCGTCGTTGCGGATAACCACGCTCAGGCAGCGGCCGCGGGTCGCGTGCGGACGATCTTCCACGGCAAGGACCGTGCCGCTGACGCTGCTGTGTACGGGCGCGGAAATGAAGCCCGCCGCCTCGCCGATCTTCTGTCCAAGCAGGACATGCTCGCCCGGGCTGACGAGCGGCGTTGCCGGTGCGCCCAGATGCATGGACAGCGGAATGACCACCGTTTCGGGCGCGGGGAAGCGCACGAGCGGCAGATGTTCGGTCGCGGCCTTGCCCTCGACGGGGTGTACGCCGCCGTAGAAGCCGTCCAGCCGTTTTCCGCGAATGGTCGTAACGAATTCGCGGATGCGCTTATGATCGATCTTGCCGTAATCGCGCACCTGCACGAGCTGCGCGGCAAGCTCGTCCGTCCGTCCCTGCGCGGCGAGCCGCTCCTGGATCTTCTGCCAGGCGCAGTCTTTGTCGGGGCTGACCTCGCATTTTCCGTTTTTCGCGCCGCCGCACTGGCCGTTGAGCAGGCTCTTGGAGCAATCTACGACCGGGCAGATCCCGCCCGTGAGGCTCAGGTAGCACTGTGCGCACGCGCCGCAGGTCTTCTGCGTGAGTGCCATGCCGTGATGCCCGGGGAAGGGCACGGAGTCACATGCTGTGCAGACCTCCCCGGCATATGCCGCCGCGACGGTCTGCACGCCCAGACCGCAGCTGATCGTGACGATATGCTCTGCCTCCGGCGGAACGATCGCGGACAATGCTTTTCCGGTGTGGTTGGCGTTGCAGAGGAAATCCAGCCGCGCCGTACCGACGACGGTCTTGCCCTGCGCGGCAGCGAAGGCAAGGAAACGCTCCTGCTCCGGCGCGTTCTCGTCGGCAAATCCCACGAAGCACTTATTGCAGGCCAGGACGAAGAGGTGATCCCTGTCTGCCAGAAGCTGTTGCAGCTCCTGTTCGGGCTTCAGGGCGAATTTGGTATAATTTTCCAATCCATCACTTCCTTAAAAGTTGATCCAAAGCGAAATGTTATATTTCGCGCATATTCGCCATTCAGTATAACATATATCGATAAAAGTTTCCAGTATTATTTTTAATTTTTTTCGGGAAATGCGGAAAAACGCGCAGCGCGCCCCCTGCCCCCGCACAGAGTCGGGATGCCGACGCGCAAAAAACCGACCCGGGCGGGTCGGTTTTTGCAGGATGGAAGGAAATTCGGCGCATCAGACCATCGCGGCCGTGATGATCGCCATTTTATAGACCTCGTCGGCATTGCAGCCGCGGCTGAGGTCGTTGATGGGCGCGGCCAGACCCTGCAAAATGGGGCCGTAGGCTTCAAAGCCGCCCAGACGCTGTGCGATCTTGTAGCCGATGTTGCCCGCCTCGATGCAGGGGAAAATAAAGGTATTGGCGTGGCCTGCGACCTTGGAGCCGGGGAATTTCAGCTGGCCGACCTCGGGCGCAACGGCTGCGTCAAACTGCATTTCGCCGTCGATCGCCAGCTCGGGTGCCATTTCCTTGGCAACGGCGGTCGCGTCGCGGCTGAGCTTGACCGTACCGCCCTTGCCGGAGCCGTTGGTGGAGAAGCTGAGCATGGCGACTCTGGGGTCGATGCCGAAGACACGGGCGGTGTTGGCCGTCTCGATGGCGACTTCCGCCAGCTTCTGCGCGGCGGACAGGGTCACATTGCCCTCTTTGTCTACGGTGTCCTCGTAGCTGAGGTTGATGGCGCAGTCGCCCATAGCGAGCTTTTCCTCGCCGCGCACCAGAATGAAGCAGGAGGAAACAAGATGTGCGCCCTTTTTCGTTTTAACGATCTGCAGCGCGGGGCGCACGGTATCGGCGGTGGAGTAGGTCGCGCCGCCGAGCAGCGCGTC
>CAZIGE010000026.1:0-26052 GCA_964538475.1 uncultured Oscillospiraceae bacterium
CGGGCAAAGCTTACCGCACGCACGTTCTCTACTCAGATCACACCCGAGCCCGGCTCGTAGACCTTCCGGGGCGGATGGGCGCCTAATCAGGCAGCCAGAGCAACAGTATTGTTGTCAGTTAATTTTAAAAAATACCCGTTTTATCGCGGTCAGGTGCCGCGGCACGCTTATCCGTCCTCACTGCCCCCGTCGAAACCGGTACGGCCCCATAAATTATTTGCACACGGGCAGGGCAGATCGCCCTGCCCGGGCGAAAATTGAGATCAAAACCGGCCGTAAGGATCCGGAAGCTTCTTCAGCTCGGGCAGGATCGCATCGTGGGTATCGACGGTGATCGAGGCGATCTTCTGCTCGGTCACGGGGCGATCCTGCGCACCTGTTTTGACCGATGCAATGGCGTCCACCACGTCCATGCCCGCCGTGACTTTACCGAAGGCAGCGTACTGCCCGTCGAGATGGCGCGCATCTTCATGCATGATGAAGAACTGGCTCCCTGCGGAGTTCGGGGAGGAGGAACGCGCCATGCTCAGCACGCCGCGCTTGTGGCGAAGATCGTTTTGAATGCCGTTGAAGAAAAACTCGCCCTTGATGCAGTATCCCGGGCCGCCCATTCCGGTGCCCTCGGGGCATCCGCCCTGGATCATAAAACCGGGGATAACGCGGTGGAAGATCAGACCGTCATAATAATGGTCGTTGGCGAGCTGCGCGAAATTCGCAACGCTCTGCGGTGCCTTGTCGGGGTAAAGCTCACCCTCGATCACGCCGCCGTTTTCCATGGTGATCTTAAAAGTCGGATTCATACTCAATATCTCTCCTTCATGGCCCGCTCGATCTGACGCTTTGCGTCACGCTCGGCTTCGGCCTGTCTTTTATCATGTAATTTTTTGCCCTTGCAGAGTCCCAGCTTGACCTTCACGCGGCTGCCCTTGAGATAAACGGCCAGCGGGATCAGGGAATAACCGTCCTGTCTGACCTCTCCGTAAAGCCGCATGATCTCGCGTCGATGCATCAACAATCGGCGCGGCCGACGGGAGTCCACATTGAAGCGGTTTCCCTTCTCATACGGGGAAATGTGCATCTGATTTACCAGCAGCTGGCCGCCCTGAATGCCGCACCAGGCATCTTTCAGGTTGAGATTGCCGCCGCGTATGGATTTTACCTCCGTTCCGACCAGCTCGATCCCAGCCTCGTATTCTTCTTCGATGAAATACTCGTGCCGGGCTTCGCGATTGGTCGCGAGGATCTTGATACGCTCGTTTTCCGTGGCGATCACCTCCCGCATGAGTATTATACCATGTCTGTCAAGTCGTTTATACCTGCTGCGGCGCGTTGAACAGAAAATCCTCCAGTGAAGCCGTGGAAAGGAAGCTGTAGTCGCAAAGATGCCCCATTTCCTCCACGATCTCGGGGAAATCCGCCCGCCCCCAGCCTGCGAAGCCGATCGCAACACCGACCCCGCGCGCCATCGGCACGGCCTGCTTCATATCGTCCAGAACGAGGATATCTTCGGGCGTGAGTGCATATTGACGCATGATCTGCGTCAGAGCCCAGGGGCTGGGCTTTCTGTGCTGCGGCTCGGTATCCCAGCCGTATACGGCATCGGGTATTATGCCGAAATGCACCGCGTAATCGCGCAGGATATTTTCCTGTGCCGACTGCGAGATCACGCAAACAAGACCACCCGCTTCTTTTTGCCGTCGGATGATACGTTCCATGCCCGGGTATGCGGCGGGAACATGGGTTTTGATGTATTCTTTCCAGGCACGGTATTCGATCTCCATTTCCGCCTGCGTCAGTCCGAAGCGACGGCGGCACATATCGCCGTAGCCGGGATGAAAACATTCCGAGATATACTCGTGCGCGGTGATCGTCATATCGGGACGGTATTCCCGTAAAAATTCGACGAAAAACGGATAATTCACCGTCGCCTCGCTTTGCACCACGGTATCGTCATGATCCAGCACAAGACATTTCCAGCGTAGCATACTTGTATCCCTCCGGGGGTCGGATGCACCGAGATTTTCTACAGTATAGCAGATTTTCAAAACGGTTTCAACTGCGGTTTTTGGGGAAAGCATGGATTTGCGCCGACTGCGCGAACGTAATTCCTTGACAGAAAAGGGCGAATGTGTTAAAGTACCCATATATTGCTTTTTCCCGGTATGCGGAAAATCCGAAATGGGATGTTTAGGAGTATACGATATGAAAAAACTGAAAGAAAAATCGGGGCTGCTCGTCATTGGGGTGCTGCTCATCGCGCTGCTTGCGTCAGCCTGCACGCCCGGGCAGGCACAGCCCGGCAATACAGAGCCTTCCAACCCATCCGCCTCGGCCGGCTCGACCAAAACCTATACGGTCAGCATACGAACTGTCGGCGGTATGATCCTGGCCGGGACGGATGTGTATATTTATTCGGATAACAGCCTTTCCGATCTGGTCGCCTTTGGCCAGACGGATGCAAACGGACTTGCATCCTTCCCGCTTCCCGAAAAGGACGGCTATGCCATAGCCGTTTCCGGTGTGGCGAAGGGGTACGATGTGCAAAGCTCTTATTCCTTCACGGGCAGCACATGCATCATTACCTTACGTTCTTCCCTGATCGACGCGGATATCACGGGCGCAGGCCTTTCGAACGGGGACGTGATGTATGACTTTACCGTAACGGATACGCAGGGCGATGCCGTCACGCTGTCCGATATCCTGAAAACGAAGAAAGCGGTCGTCTTCAATTTCTGGTACACGGGATGCTCCTGGTGCTGGCTGGAATTTCCCGTTATGAACGATGTTTACCCGCTCTATGCCGATGATGTCGAGATCCTTGCACTGGATCCGTATGCCGGGGATGACGTTGATGCTATTCTCAATACGCTGGCCGCGAAAGACATGCAGATGGGTTTCCCCGTTGCAAAGGTTTCCTCCGCGTGGTCGGAGACATTTGGGATCGTCGGCTACCCGACCACCGTCGTGATCGACCGCTACGGCGTGATCTGTATGGTCGAAAGCGGTGCGATCACCAGCAGAGGCGCATGGATCAATATTTTCGACTATTTCACCGCCGACGATTATGAACAGAAGCTGATTGAAAATGCGTCCGATCTCGTCGTGCAGACAAAACCGACATATACCATGCCCACCGAAGAAGAGATCGCACAGACGCTCGGAAGTGAACAGAGCGCGGTGCACTACTATCCCTCCGAAGGGGAATATGCATGGCCGTTCCTGATCGGCGAAAAGAACGGCGTAAGCTGTGTGTATGCCTCCAACAGCGGTATTGACAGCTCCTATGCCATTTTGTGTATGGATGTACAGCTGAAAGCGGGGCAGGCGCTCGGGCTGGATTACTTTGCGTCTACCGAACAGGGTACCGACATCCTGCATGTGATCGTCAACGACGAGGATGTGTACCGCATCAGCGGCGTATCCGAAGGCTGGCAGAGCGTGTATCCCTGCGTTGCCGAGCAGGACGGAACGTACAGCATCGTGCTCAGCTATGTGAAAGACGACAGTACGGACGATGCGGAAGATACCGTGTATCTTGCAAACCTTCGCGTCGTACAGGCGGATCGGATCGACACGGCGACGTATCTTCCCCGTGAGGCAGCGACCACTGCGGACGGTTTCACATTCTCCTATGTCGATATCGTGCTGAACAGCGCAGACGGCTATTACCATGTCCGCACGGCGGACGGCCCGCTGCTGCTGGCAAATCTGACAGCCGGAACTTCGCAGTTCAACGAAACGGAGACGGCCTATATGCTGGCCTATGACCGCGGCAGCCTGATGCTTGACGGCGTGGATGTCTTTGCGGGATTCGAAGCGTATGCGGGCTACGCATCCAACGCGACCATCCTCGGCTATTGCCCCGTCACGCCGGAGCTCGCCTCCTACCTGCGTGCGTTGGCCGATGCGGAAGGATTTGACCCCGACGATGCGAACGAGTGGATGAAGCTGTGCAGATATTACGATGCTTACGGTACGGACGGTGCGCAGCTGGAAGACCCCATTCGGGGCCTGGCGAACTTCTCGGCATATACCGCGCTTGAGGGGAAAAACGTCGCGAGCAACTATTTCTATTATGACCGCCAGATCTATCCGCGCGGACTGCGCGCGGCTTTCACGCCCGAGCGATCCGGCGTGTATCGCATCACATCGCGCAGTAATTCCGTGCAGGGCGTGGACAGCGGCTGGATCTTTGACGAGGACGGCAATGTCCTGCTGGATTACGAGCCCGATGAGAGAATGTACGACGGGGAAGAAGTCTCTATGGTCTTTTACATGGAGGCAGGACGGACATATTATCTGAGTATTGCCTTCTGGGATATGTACGAGGAAGGCTATATCTACTACGATATCGTATATCTGGCCAAAACGCTGCAATTCTTCCGCCTGGCTTCACCTGCGTATTTCACCTATGACGGCGAGGAACTGAACTATACCGTCGCGGGCGGCATTGATGTTGTTCTCGGGGAAGACGGGTTCTGGTATGAGGATCTCGGGGTCGATGAAAACGGGCGGCAGCGCTACGGCGGTATGCTGTATGTGGATTTCACGGGCAGTAATGGCCTGTTCAGCAATCCGATCATGTCCTATGATGCGGCGGATGGGCATGTCACGGGTATGATCGATATGGGCGGCTTCGACTTCAGCAAGACAGAAGAGGATGAGTATATCCTTTCCATCCTGCGCAAGCAGGACGGCGATGCAGAAGCTGCGATCGCGTACCTGCGTGAATACTGGGGCGAGGATTACGACGAAAATGCGCAGGCCTATCAGCTCGAGGATGTTCTGGCAGGGCGCTATCACGGCACGGGGGAGGACTGCACGGAGCAGATGCGCGCGTATCTGACACAGGTGGATACGTCCCCGACTCACACCGAACGCAACGGCTGCGTGCGCGCGACTGCGGAGCTGACGGAACTTCTGCAAAAGCTGATGGATAAATACACGTTCAAAAATGTCGAGCATTCCTGGACAAAGCTGTGCTATTACTATGATTATCTGGGGCCTGAGCAATAAAGGGGGAGAGGCGACATGACAAAAAGAAGATCACTTCCGATCCTTGCGGCGTGCTTCACGCTGCTGTGCGGGATCGCACTCGCGGGATGCCGCGGCACTGCGCAGCCCGAACCGAGCAAACCGACTGCGCCGGTGCCGACGGATGTGCAGTATCGCGTGCGTGTGCAGGACAGTACGGGTGCGCCCGCACCGTCCGGAACGGTCGTCACATTTTTCAGAGACGGTGAGCAGGTCGGTATGCAGGTGTGCGATGCGGACGGCGTTGCGGCCAAAGGGCTCCCGACGGGCGAATATACCGTAAAGCTGCAATTCACCTCGGGAGAAGATGCGTATTATTATCAGACCGAAGATCTCATCCTCTCCGCGCGTGAGCCCTCTCTTTCCGTGACCATCTACGCCACCGCGTCGGGGGAGCAGCAGGAGTTGAGCGTTCCGCAGGTGACGATCGACGAAGACGGCTGGAGCATCGTAACGCCGATCCCGACCATGGTTTACGCGCTGAACGAAGGCTGTACCTATGTGCAGGTGCAGCCGAACGGGAAAACCTATTTCCTGTTCACCCCCACGCGCAGCGGTGTGTTTGAATTTTCCGTCCGCATGGGTGACGGCTGTACGTTCGCCTATTACGGTTCGCCGAACTATATCCGTGATACTCCGATCCAGGAGATCGTGGAAGGCGTTTGCACCGTCAGCATCGAGGACGCGGCGGTGACGGGTGACCCCGACAACACCATATGCCTCGTTCTGGCGGTCGAGTCCGCGCAGGCGGAAGACTGCATCGTAAGCATCGAGCGGGTGAGTGACCCTGCCTGGACGGTCAGTCAAGAGCCCTGGATCATCTATGAGACGACCGCGAAGCTTTCTCTCTGCACGCTCCCGTCCGACACGGAGCTGAGCGATTTCGATCTGACGCGCGCATACGATGTTGTATATAATGAAGTCGACGGGACATATCATCTCGGAAGCGCAGACGGCCCGCAGATCTACGTATATCTGACAAAAAATCCGCGATTTGTCGCCTGCTTCCAGACGATTTTGAACGAAGGCAGCGTTCGCGCCTATTTCTATGATGCGGACGGGAACTTTGTCAAAAAAGAAGCATACGGGACCTGCCTGAAGGAGTATATTTCCTGCGCCGACTCGAAATACGGCGTATATCCGCTGACGGAGGATCTGAAATACATCATCCAAAGCTACGGTGAACGGCAGGGCTGGTGGAATCAAAACAGCATGACGTGCATGATCGATGTGGACGACCTGTATGAAGCGTCGGCCTGGCTGTTCATGTGCTGCTATGCCGAATAAAAAGTGAGGTATTTATTGTGAAAAAAAGAGTATTTACGGCGCTTCTTTGCGCCTGCATCGTGTTTTTGTGCGCGGCCTGTTCGGATCCGCAGCCGACAAAGCCTTCAAAAGTACCGTCCGAATCGCAGCCTGCCCCCTCGGCGACTGCTGCGCCGACTGAGCCGCAACAGGACGATAAAGTCACCTATACCGTAGCGGTTCGGGATGAAGAAGGCAACGGCATTGCCAATGTCGCCGTGCAACTTTGTGACAGCGCCTGTATCCCCGGCTTCACGGGGGAGGACGGCACGGCGGTATTCCGTCTCCCTGCGGGAAACTACCACGCGTCCGTGACCGTCATGCCGGATGGCTATGCCAACAGCGGAGAGGAAACGGAATTTTACTTTGAAGAAGGGCAGACGCAGCTCGTGATCGTCCTGCGCGCCGCCTGAAAAACTGCCCGACTTTTGTGAAAGTCGGGCGGTTTTTTCAAAAAATCGACGGATGTGCCTCTGTGCGAAAGACAATTTTGCCCCGATTTGAACGCGTCTCGCGGACACCGAGCGGAATTCTTGTGCAAATTTCCATATTTGCAATTTTCTGAAAAAAAGCGTTGCAATCAGGAAAATATTGTGCTAATATCAACTACAAGTGATGCCGATACATAGAACTTTCCGCATTATCGGCATAAAATAAGGAGGAGCTTAACATGAAAAAATTATTGGCGATTCTTTTCTCTGTGGTTATGATCGTTTCTGCGGCGACGTTGGCCTTTGCGGAAACCGGCTCTGCCGAGGAACCCGAGCAGATCAAGATCGACGGTATGCCTCCCATGGCATTCCTGGAATCCGAGATCGCAGCCGGTGCAGAGCACCACTACACCTACACCGCCGAGGCGGTCGGCCAGCTGACCATCAGCACTTACGCCGAGTCCGCATGGAGCTGCACGGTCACAAACGGCAGCAATACCGTTTCCGTCAAATCCACGGACGCTGACCCGCAGATCAATATCGCCGTCGCGACCGGTGATGTCGTATCCGTTGTCGTGAAGAATGAGGGCGAGGCTGCTGCCACGATCAGCTGCAATGTTTCCTTCGCAACTGCCGGTACTATCGATAACCCCGAGTCGATCGGTGATCTGCATGAGATCCAGATCGAGCTGGATGCGATCGATCACTTTGAGCATTATTATACCTGGACAGCTACCGAAGATGGTACCCTGAACATCTCCGTGGATGCTACCACGACCTGGACCTACATCGTGCAGCACAGCCGCGACGGTGAGCTGCTGTGCGACGACTGGTACAATGACTTCGACGAAGTAGTCGTCACCGAGGTTTCCGTTGAAGTGAAGGCAGGGGATGTGATCGTTCTCGGCCTGACCAACGGCGACTTCGACAACAATAACACCTTCACCGTGAAGATGTCCATGGGCGCTGTCTCCACTCCCGACGACGATCCTATCGCACCGCCTGCCCCCGACGAGGACAATTCCAAGACCGGCGATGCCATTGAACTGGTCGTTGCAGCCATGACCGTCTGCGCGCTGGGCGTTGTCGTCCTGAAGAAAAAGGTAAACTGATCTGACCGAAAAAATCGGATGCACATTTGCATCCGATTTTTTTATCTTACGAGAGAGCTTCAATGGCCTCGCGCAGCTGTTCGTATTCCACGGGGGTGACGAAAATATCGGCGATCACGCCGTGTTCGTCCAGAATGACCGTATACGGGTAGGTGTCACGCCCGCCGAGTGCGGTGTAAAACACGCCGTAAAAGCCCTCGCCGTCATCTACCGCGAATTTGATCTGCGACGCGGGATAATACTGCGCAATAAAATCCGGTGCTTTGTCGGCCACCGTGACCGTGTGGACGGCGACCACGGCAACGGTATCCGCATATTCCGATGCGATGCGGTCAAAGGCGGGCAATTCCTCAACGCACGGGCCGCACCATGTTCCCCAGAAGTTGATGACTGTGATCCTCCCGAGGGACGACGGATCGATCTGCTCGTCCAAAACCCCGCAGCTCCCGATGCGTTGTAGGGCGCAGCTGTAGCAGGAGTCGCCGATCTCACTGCCGACCTCGGGCTTGACAAATGCAGTGGCTTCGCTTTGGTAATGCACGACGGCACCGACCAGCAGCGCCAGAGCGAGCAGCGCCGAGGCTGCGCGCGTGATCCTGCGTGCTTTCGGGTGTACGGCGGAGCTTTGCCACGGCTTTGGGATCCCTTTCCAGACGATCGCCTGTGTCGGGCAGACGGCTGCGCACTCGCCGCAGCCGATGCATTCGCGATCACCGACGTGTGCGATATCCATTTTGCACTGCTTCAGGCAACGATCGCAGTGGATGCACTTGTCCTGTTCGACGCGTACGCCGAACAGGCTGAGCCGATTAAACAGGCCGTACAGTGCGCCGAGCGGGCAGAGAAATCGGCAAAACAGTCGGAAAACGAATACACAGCCGGTCAGAATGCTCACCATGACCAGAAATTTCCAGGTAAAGATCGGACCGAGCATGGAAAAGTAGCTTTCATTGACCTTATTGGCCAGCAGAGACAAGCCACCCTCCAGCGTACCTGCGGGGCATATGTATTTGCAAAATGCGGGGAGGGGAATGTTGCGCGCGGCATAGGCGATCGGGATCAGAAAAACGAACACCACCAGCAGCACATATTTCAGATGCGACAGCACGCGCGTGACGGCGCTTTTTTTCAGCTTCGGCGTTCGGATCTTATGCAGCAGCTCCTGGATCAGTCCGAACGGGCAAAGCCATCCGCAGATCATCCTGCCAAAGAGGATGCTGTACAGCAACAATATTCCGCAAACATAATACAGTGTGCTCCTGTCTGCGCTGAAGGCACCCTGCAATGTCCCAAGGGGACACGCGGCCACCGCCCCGGGACAGGAGTAGCAATTGATCCCCGGGGCACACATGGCCTTTGTGCTGCCTTTGTAGATACTGCCGGAGGAAAAGCCTGTCCAGTTTGCGTTGAATAAGAGTGCGGCATACAGCTGGATCAGCTTTCTGCGCGTGGGTCGTACCCTGCGCAGGAATTCGACGATTTTTTTCATGGTTTCACCCCAATCCGATGCATTCGGTGCAGATATTGACTGCCTTCGCCAGCACATCCGCAATACCGCCGCCGCATAATCCGTAAACGGCAAGTGCCAGCGCGGTACAGAGCACTGCTATGCGCGCAATATGGAAAAGATGCCCGCTCTGTGCGCAGGGCTGCTCCGTTTTCCCTGGGATCCTGCGCAGCAGCTCGATCTGCTGCGACAGCAGCTGCCGCTCGCGTTGTACGGCAAACAGCTGAAATGCTGCGGTGGGGATCAGGCACAGCAACAGCAGCAGCGCCGCCTTCGCGACGGAACGGTTGATCTCATCAACGGGGAAATGCTCGATCTGCAGCGCATACGACAGGTATCCGGTCGCCATGATACCGAACAGTGTGTATTTTCCGCATAGAAAAAGCCTGTACTGCCTGTGCAGCGCATGGATCTGCGCAGCCGTATCCTCGTCGGCGCACTGTATGCGCTGCGCATACAGCGCTTTTCGGCGTGCGGAAAGCGTATGCAGGCTGTCTGCACGGCGCGGATCGGCTGCATGTGGTGGGCAAAGCACACCTGCGGTGATGCAAAGAAGGATGCAGCCGTACACGATGGGGCATATCACGCCGAACGCCTGCGCCACGGCATCGCGGGAATAGGGACTTTCACTGCTGCGGTAGATTTCGACCGCAGCGACGATCAGAGAAAGACCGCACAGCACGATCGATACAGCCGCGAAAACGGGCAGGATCTTCAAGATCAAAGTGCGGGGTTTGTTTCGCATGGAGCACCTCCGATGAAGTCGAAATGGGGAAAACGCTGTAGTCTGCCTGTATCGATTATAGTCCCAATGTCATAAAATGTCAACTGAGATGCGTCGGAACGCAGCATGTAAATACATATATACACGCTGCGTATGCACTTTTGCGGCAAATTCGGGAAATATTTGAAATATTATGCAAATGCGCAAAGAAATAACTTGCAAATGCAGGGGCAAATGGAGTATAATCGGACTAACTATGCCGATAACAAACGCAGAACACGAGGTAAATGACCGCATGAAAAAAATTATCGCATTTTTGTTGGCTTTTGCGCTGACGCTTCAGTTTTGCCCGACGATCACCATTGCCGCGGGAAAGGACGACTCGTCCCTTATTAAAAAGCTGGAAAATGTTTTGACGAACTTTGATATTACGGAGCTTTTCGATTCGTCGACCGTATATCGCCTCCCCGATGGGATCGCGGACGACGACGAGATCTCCGTCATCATTTCGCTGGACAATGCGACCGTACTGGACGCCTATCAGGGCTCGGATAAAACCATGAGCCTGCTCGCCTTTGCCGCCTCCGATGCGCAGGCTTCGCACATCCGCGACGAGATCGGCACACAGAAGGTGCGCATCCTTTCCGCATTGGAGAAAAAGGGCGTTTCGTATACGGTCGAAGAAGATTACAGCACTGTGCTGGCAGGCTTTGCCGTTACGATCCGTGCGGGGGACTTCTCTACTGTCTGCAAGTCGCTTCCGAGCGGCGCGCAGGCCATTTTGGGCGAGCAGTATCGCCGCGCGGAAACCACATTGGTCGAAAATACAGTCACCATCAATGAAAACACGGGCATTTTCGACGGCACGGCATCCGGCTATGACGGTTCCGGTATGGTCGTGGCCGTGCTGGATACCGGCATAGACTACGACCACTCCGCATTTTCCGTGGATAACTTTACGTCCTCCAAGCTCGGATTGACCTATCGCGATGTTTCGTCCCTGATCGCCTCAACGGCGGCCGCGCGGATCCTGCCCGGCCTGACTGCCGACGATGTCTACATCAACGATAAGATCCCGTTCGGATTTGACTATGCCGACTCGGACTCCGATCCGTATTCCACGCATAATGATCACGGCACGCACGTGTCGGGCGTTATCGCAGGCAAGGACGATACTATTACGGGCGTTGCACCGAATGCACAGATCGTCTCCATGAAGATATTCTCCGATGTGCTCGACACAGCCAAGACCTCCTGGATCCTTGCCGCGCTTGAGGATTGCGTGATCCTCGGCGTGGATGTGATCAACATGTCGCTCGGCACGTCCTGCGGCTTCAGCCGCCAGTCCGATGAAGAGGCGATCTCCGGCGTATACGACAAGATCCGCGAAGCGGGCATCAGCCTTGTCGCGGCGGCTTCGAACAGCTACAGCTCGGCATACGGCTCGGAGGCGAACGGCAACCTCGGCCTGACCTCCAACCCCGACACGGGTACGGTCGGTTCGCCGTCGACTTATGACGGCGCGTTTTCCGTTGCCTCGATCAGCGGCACGAAAACGCCTTATCTTAAATTCGGCGACACGATCCTGTATTTCCAGGAGTCGACCAATGCCGCAAGCGAAGAGCGCGACTTTTTCTCTGAGCTGCTCGGCGGGGAAAGCAGCAAAACACTGGAATATGTTGTGATCCCGGGCGCAGGCCGCAGTGCGGACTACAGCGGCCTGGATGTTAAGGGCAAGCTCGTGCTGGTGCGTCGCGGCTCCAACACATTTGAAGAAAAAGCCATCATTGCGCAGCAGCAGGGCGCGGCGGGCGTTATCATCTATAATAATGTTTCCGGCGAGATCAAAATGAACGTCGGCAATGTTTCCATCCCCGTCTGCTCCGTTTCGCAGACGGACGGCCTGATGCTGGCGCAAAACGGTGGCGGAAGCCTGACGGTCAGCGTTTCGCAGACCTCCGGCCCGTTTATTTCCGACTTTTCATCCTGGGGGCCGACCCCCAGCCTCGGCATCAAGCCCGAGATCACGGCGCACGGCGGCAATATCCTTTCGGCCATCACGGGCGGCGATTATGACCGTATGTCCGGCACATCCATGGCCTGCCCGAATCTTGCGGGACTTGTTGTGCTCCTGCGGCAGTATGTCCGCGAGAACTTCGCCGACATTGCAAACGATGACTGCGCCGTTTCGGCGATGGTCTATCGGCTGCTGATGTCCACGGCCGATATCGCGCTCGGCAAGAACGGTCTGCCGTATGCCGTGCGTAAGCAGGGCGCGGGTCTTGCCAATCTCGACAGCGCGCTGCACACGACCGCTTATATCGAAACGCTCGACGCGGACGGAAAGGTCATGGACAAATCCAAGCTTGAGCTCGGCGACGATAAGGATAAGACCGGTATCTACACCATGACCTTCCGCGTGCATAACTTCGGTTCGGACAAGCTGACCTACCGCGTCGGCGGCTACGTCATGACCGAGGGTGTCAGCGAAACAAAGACCAATTCCGGCAAAACCACTGTCACGGAGGAATCGTATCTTCTCTCGGGTGCCGCACCGGAGATTACCTCCGTTACCGGCGGCACGCAAAACGGGGACAGCCTGACGATCGAAGCGGGAAAGACCGCCGAAGTGACCGTTAAATTGACGCTTTCCGAGGCAGACAGGCAGTATCTGGACACTTCTTTTGAAAACGGCATGTATGTCGAGGGCTTTATCACGCTGACTGCGGAAAAAGGCACGCAGATCGATCTGAGCGTCCCGTATCTTGCCTTCTATGGTGACTGGACGCAGGCACCGCTGTTTGATCTGGACTATTTCGAGACAGACGCGGACGAACGCGACGATGCGATCGATGTCGAGGACAAAACATTGGCCGATGCCTATGCCACGCGCCCCATCGGCGGCGTGATGCAGGATTATATCGGCTATCTCGGGTCGTATTATTTCATGCAGAATCCTACCGACCTGACGATCTCCGCAAATCGCGAATACTGTGCCCTTTCCAATCAGGAAGGTACGATCCATTCCCTGCGCTATGTCTGGGCAGGTCTGCTGCGCAACGCCGCGCGCGTAGATGTCACGATCACCGATGACGCGACGGGCGAGATCGTTTTCGAAACGACGGATCACGATATCCGCAAATCGTTCGGCGAGGGCGGGAGCATTTACCCCTCCAGCGTGGAGATCGGCTTTGACATGCTGGACTATGATCTGCCGAACAATACGAAGCTGTCAGTGCTGTTAACGGGCTATCTGGACTATGACGACGGCGGTGCGGCGACCAACGCGAAAAATACGTTTGAGTTCCCGCTGACGATCGATTTCGAAGCACCCGTTGTCGAAGATGTCCGATTCTACTATGAATATGACAAGACACTGAAGAAAAACCGCCTCTACGCCGAGGTCAGTGTGTACGACAATCACTATGCGATGGCCTCCCAGCTGGGCTATGTTTCGTCGGGCGAAGATGAAAACGGCGAACAGACGCTTGAGATCGTCACCTTTGATAATTATCTCACACCCGTCTATTCACAGCGCAACAGCACGACGCTGGTGACATACGAGCTGACCGACTTCATCTACGACATGAAGGAAAACGCCATCAACGACAATTCCTTTGTGGTCACGCTGTATGACTATGCGCTCAATTACGCCAGCTATGAGATCTCTCTGCCTGACGAGATCACCGACTTTTCTTTGAACGAAATGGAAGAAGGGCTGGTGCTCAGCTGTAATGAAGTGTACCAAATGGAGTTCTCGGTCGAACCCGTGAGCGAGTGGAGCGAATTTCTCAATGTCGTTTCCTCCAAGCCGGGTGTCGTGCGCGTGGTCAACGACAAGCTCGTTGCCGTGGGTGCCGGTAAGGCAATCATCCGTGTAGATGATCCCTATACGGGTGAGTCGAAAACATTTCCCGTTACCGTACTGGGGGAAGGGGACGACGGCTATATATCGTATGATAAGCCCGTCGCGGATCGCTTCGGCCTGAACGGCTATTACACCATACGCGCATACTATCAGCTGGATAATGAAGATCGGGACATCGGAACGACCGGCTCGACGAATTTCTTCGGCGGTGACTATACGCTGAGCATGTATCCGTCCGAATCGATCGGCATTCAGGTGGAGCTGGACTCGTATTTCCCGAATGATACGCAGATCGTGCTCGAGTCGAGCAACGAGGATATCGTGCGCGCCGATGCGAGCGGTGTGATCACCGCCGTGAGCGAGGGGTATGCCGCCGTAACGGTGCGGGTCATGATGGATGATAAGAGCACTTACTATTCCGAAACCGTGTCCGTAGAGGTCAAAGATCCCTACATCACGAGCGGACCTGTCCTGACGCATTATTTCGGAAACGGCGGACTTGTATCGATCCCGTCCGACCTGTCGCTCACGCAGATCGGAAGCTTCGCTTTTTCAAACTTCGAATATGTGGAAAAGGACGCGGGCGAGATCTCCGACGATGCGAACGAGTACACCAAGCAGTGGTTCATCGGGGACAGCTCCGTCACAAAGGTCATTATCCCCGAGGGCGTGGAAAAGATCGGTGCGTATGCGTTTGCCAATCTGACGGCGCTGACGGAGATCGTGCTGCCCTCTACACTTACCTCGATCGAATATGGTGCTTTTTACGGCTGCACTTCGCTGGAAAAGATAACCTTCAGCGGTGAAAATAACCTGAAGATCATCAATCGCAACGCCTTTGAAAACTGTGCGCTGAACGGAACGCTGGATCTTTCCGCGGCCTGCGTGATCGCGGATTACGCTTTTGCGGGTAATAAGAGCCTTAATGGCATCACAACGGGTGATACGCTCATTTCTATCGGCTCGTATGCTTTCGCGGCCTGCGAGAGCCTGTCGAAGGTCGATATTCCCGCGCCGCGTGTCAAATACGGTGCGTATGCGTTCAATGCCTGCAAGGCGCTGAAGGAATTCACGGTCAATTCCGTCGTGCTCCCGGAGGGTATGTTCTACCAGTGCACCGCGCTGACCCATGTTACCCTGGGCGCGGATGTGGCCGACATCGACGAATACGCCTTCCGCGAAACGGCCATCGCCGATTTTACGGTCGCATCGGGAAATCAGAGCTATCTTGTGCAGACTGCGCCGTATATCCTTTCGACGGATGCTTCGACTCTTGCGGCTGTTTCGCCAGCGCTCAGCGGTGTGTTCTCGCAGGAGACGGTCGGCGGCGCGAAGATCACGGCCGTTGCAAACGGTGCTTTTTCGGGCAATACCGCGCTAACCGCGATCGAATTGCCGCAGGTAACGTGGGTAGGGGATTATGCGTTCGCATCCAACTCCCGCCTGGAGCAGGTCACCCTCGGTGAGCTGACGCATATCGGCGCGTATGCCTTCTTCGAAACGGGGATCACGCAGCTGCCGAAGCTGACGGCCGATATGCAGCTGGGTGCCTACGCGTTTGCGTATACTGCGATCACGGAGGTCACGATCCCCGATCACATGAACGTACCCGAGGGCGCGTTCAGCGAGTGCGCCGCCTTGACGACGGTCACGGTGGGCGATCATGCGGTGCTTGGGCTGTATGCCTTCGGCATGGATAAGGACAGCTGCTTCAGCATTGAAAGCTATCACGAGGGCGGTAAAAAATATTTCTATTATGATTTTGCCTCCGCACTGACGGACGTGACCATCGGCGATCATGTAACGATCGGGGAGCGTGCCTTTACCTGTGCGGCTTCGCTGGAAAGTGTACAGCTCGGCTGTGATGCAACGATCGGAGAAATGGCTTTTTATAACTGTAAGAGCCTGAAAAACATCGATCTTTCCTCTGTCACGCACATCGGCGCGTACGCTTTCTCGGGTGATGTGTATTATATCTGCCGCGATGAAAATATGACGGTGGCGGCCGTTTCGAAAGACGGCTATTACCTGTATTCCTATTTCTCCCCGGCGCTGGAAAGCGTCGAGCTTTCCGCACTTACCGTGCTGGACGGCTACGCGTTCGCCTATTGTCGCAGCCTGACGAGCGCCGCGCTCGGCGATGCGCTGACCGAGATCGGAGAGTATGCCTTCGCCGGATGCGATAAGCTGACGGATGTGGATCTGAGCGGCATCCGTGTCATCGGCGACTATGCTTTCATGGAAACCGATCTTCATGAAGCTACGCTGACCGCCGCGCAGCAGGTCGGGCAGTATGCGTTCGTTGATGCGGTGTCGCTGGAAAGCGTCGTGCTCGCCCCGCAGGGGACAGATCTTGCGGAGGGTGCATTTGCCAATGCGACGCAGCTGACCGAGGTGCAAAATCTGCATGCTGTGCGGCATATCGGCGCTTGGGCTTTTGCCATGACCGGCCTTACCGAAGCAGACCTTTCCGCTGCGGTATCTGTCGGCAAACAGGCGTTCCTGAAAGACACCCTTACGCCCTTTACAGTGACGCTTGGAGATGCGCTGGAAGAGCTTGGTGATAATCCGTTTGCCATGTGCGTTATCGCGCCGTTCATCACTGACGGTACGGTGCAGATCAACGGGCACGATGTACAGACGACGCTGACCGATTTTACCGTATCGGAGCATGTTCGCGTCGAAGACGGTGCCCTGTATGCAGCAGTTCCCAACGGCTGGGTGCTGATCACCTATACCGGTGCGGACGCGTCGGATTTCACCGTGGCAGATGATACGGTGCGAATCGGCTCCATGGCTTTTGCGGGAACGCCGATCGAGCTGGTCACACTGCCCAATACGCTCAATGCCATCGGGCATAAGGCGTTCTACCACTGTGATGCGCTGCGCACAGTCGTGTTTACCTCTTACGTTTGCCCCGTCCTGGAGGAAGAGTTCGATGCGACCTATTATGAGTGCATGGAGCATATCCCCGGCAGCGGCGATTACGGCAGCTACACCCTGGACGAGACGGAAGTGCCCATACTCGGCAACGGGATGCTCCCGTATTACATGTGGAATGTCATTGACGGCATGTATTCGAATGTCTATTACGGCGCGACTTTCCTGGACTATGTCGGCTATGTGGAGCAGAAAATGCTGATGATCTGTCCGGAAAACGGTGTCGGCTATGACAGCTTCATCATGGAGCAGTATTTTGCCGTATCCGTGGACGGCCCGACTGCGCCCGACTCCGTCACGATGGCCGCCATTGATGCGATCAAGGCCATTCCCGAACGCGTGACTTACGCGGATAAGGCTATCGTGGAGGCTGCACGCGCGGCTTACGAGCGCATTGCGACTGTCGCGCAGCAGGCACTGGTCACGAATTATGCCGACCTGATCTCTGCCGAGCAGCGCATCCTTGCGCTCACGCCGCAGGAGGAGGAACCGCCTGCGCTGGAGGAAAGAGATCCCTTCCCGATACTGCCCGTTTGCCTGATCGCGGCGGGCGTGCTGTGTGCGGCGGCAACCGTCCTGTTCCTGTGCGGGCGCAAGGCTGCACGCCGTGTCCCGGCAGGACGGGAGGACGATGTGCAGAAGATGGAGAATGAAGAAAATGAAACATAACGATTGTATGCGCCTTGTGCCGCTGCTGCTCCTGCTGCTGTTACTGTGCGGTTGTACGGCCAAACCATCTGCTTACGAAAAAAACGATGCGCTCGGCTACACCATCAGTGTGAAATTCGATGCCAACGGCGGAATGTTTACGACCAATACCGCTGTGATCGTCGATTCGTATGCACCGGCTTCCCTTGCACGCAACGACAGCGGGCAGTTGCAGCTTGCGCTGCTTGCGCCCGATGATCCGCAACGCGGCAATGACGCGTTCGCGCCTACAAAAAGCGGGTATTTCCTTGCGGGATGGTACGCTTCGTGCGATACGGTCGCGCAGGCGGACGGACAGACGGCCTGCACTTATGCCGACAGGTGGGACTTTGCGTCCGACATCCTTACCCTTGATGCTGAAGCGAGCTACAGCGCCGCCGAGCCCGTCCTGACGCTTTACGCCGCGTGGGTGCCGCTTTTCCGCGTTGAGTTCTATGAGCGCGGAAGCGGTACGAAGCTTGGCAGCTTTTCCTTCGACCCGACTGTACCCGAGCCGCTGAAGCTGCCTGCATGGAACGAAACAACGGGCTGCATCGATATGTATCGCTTCCCGAAGCAGGAGGGCAGTACGTTCCGCTGTGCATATTGGGATGAACAGGGCACCAAACCGATCTCGGACGCGCAGATCCTGCATGGCGGTACGGTCGATCTTACCGATGCGACAGCGATCGACCCGATCTTGAAGCTGTATCTGGACTATGACGAGGGAGAATGGTATCATATCTATTCTGCCTCCCAGCTCGCGGCCAACGCAAGCCTGAACGGTTGCTATGAATTGTATGCCGACCTTGATTTTTCCGATGAGATATGGCCGACTGCCTTCGTATACGGCAATTTTTCGGGCACCATCCTCGGAAACGGACATACCATAAGCAATGTGCAGATTGTGCAGACGAACAATTCCAAGAGCAACGCCGGTCTGTTCGGCTGCCTGACCGAGCAGGCACAGTTGTCGGAGCTTACCTTCGATACCGTCGACTTCACCATCCACGCGGGAACGCGCGTAGCGGGTGCAGGCTTCGGATTGCTGACCGGAACGCTTTCGGGCGGTGCTTCCGTCTCGGAGCTTAGCATCCGAAACGGTACGCTGTGGATCGACTCGGATTGCTATTTCGGCACTTCGGACTATGTCATCGGGCTGATTTGCGGCATGGGCGATGCCACCTGCGTCGCGCAGGAGCACATCGAATGCCGCCCTGCGGGGAATGCCCCCGAAAATGTATATATCTCGGTCGAAGACGGGCAGGTCACCGTTGAGATCGTTACCCCCTGATCAAGCGGGAGAAGGAGAGAATAACCATGAAAAAGATTTGTTTCAGAGCAATGTGTCTGCTCTTGTGCCTGTCCATACTGTGCGCGTTCGTCGGGTGCAGCAAGGGCGGCACTGCGGATGCATTCGTCATCATGACCGAGCAGCTGGACGGGCTGTTCAACCCGTTCTTTTATACCTCTGCCTCCGACGGAACCATCGTCGGTATGACGCAGATCGGTATGCTCGGTGCAAACTACAACAACGGCAGCATCAGCGTCGCCTACGGCGAAAACGAGGCTGTCGTGACCAAGGACTACGATATCACGGAAAATGCGGACGGCACCGTGACCTATCGTTTCGTCCTGAAAAACGGCATTCGCTTCTCGGACGGTGAACCGCTGACGATGGAGGACGTGCTGTTTAACTACTATGTGTATCTCGACCCCGTTTACACCGGCTCGAATACACTGTATTCCACGAAGATCGTCGGACTTAATGCCTACCGCACCCAGACCGTCAATTCCGGCAGCGGCAGCGAGGACGACAACATCGCATCGCAGGCTGCGGCGCGCGCGCAGATGCGCCTGACCGAGCTGATCAATCTGTTCAACTCCGAGCTTAAGGCCTCTGCGACGAAGGAAGTCGGCTACGAGCTGATGCAAAGTGCCATTTTGGCGCATAAGCTCAGCTCCGGCTATAAGTCCGCCATTTCCAACGACTCCGCGCAGGTGAGCAATCAGGAGCTGCTCAATGATTATGAGCACGCGCTGGAGCTTTTCCGCGAGGAACTGGAGACGGACTATCTCGGCGCGCAGGAGTCGTATACCGACGAGCCTTACAGCAGCTGCGAGGAGTTCCGTGACGAAGTGTTCTGCTTCATGTACAAAGAGGGCTATGTCGAAGTCGAGTATGCCGAGGGCGAGGACGGAAAGATCGACCGCACGCGCATCAAATCCCTGACCAAAGCGTATTCCGATGCCGTTACGACAAAGGAAGCCGCCATTGACTATGTTTACCGCGATAAGATCGCGCGCGAGCTGAATGTGATCCTGCTGTACTGGGCAACGGGCGCTACGCTGACGAACGAGTATACCGCGAAGGCAAAAGAAGTGATCCTGCACGAGAATGCCTCCGATGACGGCTCGCTCAAGGTGCCGTCGATCAGCGGCATCGTCTCGCTCGGGCACACGGAGGCCGCAGGCAGCGTGCTGACCGTGAACGGAACAGAATATACCGTTGCCTCGGCGCATAACGCCGACGGAACGGTCGCCGCCGAGAATGAATATGATGTGCTTCAGATCACGATCGAGGGTGTTGACCCGAAGGCGATCTGGAACTTCTCCATCACCATCGCACCGCAGCACTATTACGGTGCCGGCAGCTCGGTCGGCGTGGATATTGCCAATAACAAGTTCGGCGTGGAGTTTGCCAGCTACGACTTTATGACCAATGTCATTCAGTCCACCAGAAATATCAAGCTCCCCATGGGCGCGGGTGCATATAAGGCGACCGACCCGCAAAGCAGCGACACCCCCTCCGAAGGCAGCTTCTACACCGACAACGTCGTCTATTTCAAGGCAAACGATCAATTCGAAACGGTCGGCGCACAGCTGAACAATGCCAAGATCGAGAAGATCCGCTATCAGGTGGTCAGCTCGAACAACGCCATCGCCGCGCTGGAAAGCGGAACGGTGCACTATATTTCCCCGCAGCTGACGACTAACAACTATGAGCAGCTGGAAAAGCTCAAGAGCAAGGGCATCACGACGCTTTCCACCGATCAGCTCGGCTACGGCTATATCGGCATTAATGCCGCAAAGGTCACGGATGTCAACCTGCGTAAGGCGATCATGTGCGCAATGAACACATCGCTTGCGCTGGACTACTACCGTACCGGCACGGCTTCGCAGATCTACTGGCCGATGTCCAAGGTCAGCTGGGCTTACCCCACCGGCGCGGATGCGAACGACAACGGCAAGGATTACCCGCAGATCGGCACATGGAATGAAGACTCTGCCATTGCAAATGTCAAAAAGTACATGCAGGCGGCCGGTGTCGGGGCAGGGGACAGCCAGCTGAAGATCACCTTTACGATCGCGGGTTCCAGCCTGAACGATCACCCCACCTACAAGGTCTTCCGCGATGCGGCAACGCTGCTCAACTCCCTCGGCTGGGATGTGGACGTGGTTTGTGATACGCAGGCACTTACGAAGATCAATACCGGTTCTCTGGCCGTCTGGGCGGCTGCGTGGAGCTCTGCACTTGACCCCGACCTGTATCAGGTCTATCACAAGAACTCCGGTGCGACCTCCACACTGGCATGGGGCTATAATTACATCAAGACGAGCGGCTCCGCAGAGGAACTTCGCACTCTCAATACGCTCAGCGATCTGATCGATCAGGCGCGTGAAACGAACGACCGTTCCGTTCGCTCCGAGCTGTATTTGCAGGCCATGAGTCAGATCCTGGATCTTGCTGTTGAACTTCCCGTTTACCAGAGAAGCGTTCTGTATTCCTACAATTCCAATGTGATCGACGCTTCCACCATTTCCTCGGAGGTAAATCCCTACTCCACGCCGCTGGATCGCATCTGGGAAATTGATTTTGTCAAATAAAGATTACGGAGCTTCGCATGGTTAAGTATATTTTGAAAAGACTGGCGATGTCTGTCTTTATCCTTCTGGGCGTTTCGCTTATCATCTATTTTCTGATCCGCCTGATGCCCGTCGACTTTATCCAGAGCAAGATCGATGCCATCAATCAGGGCGGTGCGACCGTGAGTCAGGAAACGGTGGATGCCATGTACAAAATGTACGGGCTGGGTGATGACAGCTTCCTCGGTATTCTGTCCGGCTACGGAAGCTGGCTTTCGGCGCTGTGCCGTTTCGATCTCGGTATCAGCTTTGTGTACGGTCTGCCCGTTGCGGATGTGATCTTCCAGCATATGGGGATATCCTTTGCGATCTCCCTGATCGCGACCGTGTTTGAGTTCATGATCGCGATCCCGCTCGGCATTACGGCTGCGACGCACCAGTACAGTCTGCGTGACTATGTCGTGACTGTTTTCGTGATGATCGGCCTGTCACTCCCGTCCTTTTTCTTCGGTAATATGCTCAAGGATCTGTTTGCGCTGAAGCTGGGGTGGTTCCCGCCGTCCGGCCTGATCGATGCGACGAATTCCTATGCAGGCTCCGTCCTGTTGGACTATGCACGCCATGTGTTCATCCCGATCTTGACGATCGTTATCCTCAGCATCGGCAGCCGTATGCGCATGACCCGTACGAACATGCTGGAGGTCATGAACTCCGACTATATCCGTACTGCGCGTGCAAAGGGCTGTTCGGAGCGTGTCGTGATCCATCGTCACGCATTCCGCAATACGCTCATTCCGCTCGTTACGTCGCTTGCGGGGCTCCTGCCGTCGCTGTTTTCCGGCGCGATCATCACCGAGCAGGTCTTTGACCTGCCCGGCATCGGTAATATCGCGCTTGATGCGATGAACCGCGGGGATATTCCGTTCATTATGGGCTACAATATGTTCCTCGCGCTGCTGAGCGTGCTGGGCGTATTGCTGTCGGATCTGATGTACGGACTGGTCGATCCCCGTGTCAAGCTGGAGTAAGGAGGAGAAAATCATGGACGAAACCGTAAAGCAGCAGATCGTATCCGAGGATACGGAAGCGCCGCTGGATAAAAACGTGCGCCTGATGTCTCCGTCACGCATGGTCGTTCGCCGCTTCTTTCGCTCGAAACTGAGTATTATCGGGCTGGTAATGGTGATCGGCCTGTTCCTGTTCAGCTTTGTCGGACCGCTGGTGTATACTGCATGGGGCGAAACGGAGCTGGACGAAAGCGGAAAATACGAATACGCCGTTTCGGAAACTACCTACAGCGTAAACGGCGTGACCTATACGCTCCGCCAGGTGACGGAAAAGCACCTGAAGGATAATTTTCTGGCCGCACCTTCGGCCGCACACATCCTCGGCACCGATAACGAAGGCTATGACATTTTTGTGCGGCTGATGTACGGCGGTCGGATCTCCCTGATCGTCAGCTTCCTTGCCGTTTTCCTGATCACGGCATTCGGGATCGTGCTGGGCGGGATATCGGGCTATTTCGGCGGGTGGATCGATAATGTTATCATGCGCCTTTGCGACGTGCTGATCTGCCTGCCGGGCGTGCCGATCCTTTTGATCATCAGCACGATCCTGGATGCTTCCGATGTGGATGCCAAATACCGCATTTACCTGATGATGATCTATCTGACATTCATTTCCTGGCCGAGCACGGCGCGGCTGGTGCGCGGGCAGATCCTGTCGCTGCGCGAACAGGAATACATGGTGGCCGCGGAAGCCATGGGCTATTCCACTGCCCGTAAAATATTTAAGCATCTCGTTCCGAATGTCATGCCGCAACTGATCGTGCAGATGAGCCTGAGCCTCGGCAGTATGATCATTTACGAGGCAACGCTGTCGTATCTGAATTTGGGCGTTAAGGCGCCGTATGCTGCGTGGGGCACGATGATCAACATCATTTCCACCAATCAGGATATTTTGCAGCATCATCTGAACGTCTGGATGCCGGCGGGCGTTTGCATCGTGATCGCGGTGCTCGGCTTCAATTTTATCGGCGACGGCTTGCGTGACGCGCTTGACCCGAAGGCAAGGAGATAAGCATGGCTTTACATAACGAAAAAAAGCGCGCCTATTTGACCGGAAAAGAGATCCGACAGATCGCCAAAAGCAACGCAGCCGTCATTCGCCGTCTGGAGGCCTACAAAAACCGCAGGGCGGACGAGTCGGAATACCTGACGCAGATGCATGACGACAATAACATTCTCGAGATCGAGGATCTGCACACCTGGTTTTTCACGGAGCAGGGTGTTGTGAAAGCGGTAAACGGCGTGTCGTTTCAGGTTCCCAGACATTCGACCGTCGGTATCGTCGGCGAATCCGGCTGCGGGAAATCCGTTACCAGCATGTCGGTCATGCGCCTGATCCAGGGGCCGCAGGGACAGATCTATTCCGGCCGGATCCGCTTTCAGGCCAAGGAGCATACATACGATATCGCGAAAATGCCCGTTCGGGACATCCATAAGATCCGCGGCAGTGAGATCGCCATGATCTTTCAGGAACCGATGACCTCCCTGAACCCGATCTTTACGATCGGTCAGCAACTCGACGAGGTCACGCAGATCAACGATCCGAGCGCGACGGCCGAGCAGGCACGCGCGCGTTCCATGGAAATGCTGCAACTGGTCGGTATCGCCATGCCCGAGCGTGTCTACCGTGCCTATCCGCATGAGCTTTCCGGCGGAATGCGTCAGCGCATCTGCATTGCCATGGCACTGGCGAGCAGCCCGCGCCTGATCATCGCGGATGAACCGACGACGGCGCTGGATGTGACCATCCAGGCGCAGATCCTGGATCTGCTGCGTGGGCTGAAAGATCGCATCGACGGATCGATTATGCTGATCACGCACGATCTTGGCATTATTGCGGAAATGGCCGATTACGTCGTCGTGATGTATGCGGGGCGCGTGATCGAGCAGGGGACGGTAGAGGAGATCTTCCATCACCCGCTGCACCCTTATACCGTCGGTCTGCAAAGATCCAAGCCGACGCTCGACAGCGACGGCGAGATGCTCTATAACATTCCCGGAAACGTTCCCAATCCGATCAATATGCCCGAGCATTGCTATTTTAAGGAAAGATGTTCACAGTGTACGGAAAAGTGCGGCGGCGCTTACCCCGGCATGATTCGGGTCAGTCCCACGCATTATGTTTCCTGCCACCTGTACGATGAGGTGTCGGAATATGGAAAATAAGCAAACACCGGTGTTTGACGTTTCCGTTGACCCGGAAACGATTTTGCAGGTGCGCGATCTGCGCAAATGCTTTCCGCTGAAAAAAACCGTTATGGGCAAGGTAACGTCCGAGCTTGTTGCCGTTGACCGCGTCTCCTTTTCTCTGAAAGCGGGAAAAACGCTCGGTATCGTCGGCGAGTCCGGCTGCGGCAAGACGACGCTTGGGCGTACGATCCTGAAGCTTCATGAACCGACCGACGGACGCATTATTTTTAACGGGCAGGACATTACGGACTTTACCTCTGCGCAAATGCGCCCGATCCGCAAGCAGATGCAGATCATCTTTCAGGATCCGTATTCGTCACTGCCGCCGCGCGATACGGTCGGCGGCATCCTGTCCGAGCCTGTGCAGGTGCATCGGATCGTTCCGCGTGAGCAGGTCAAGCCGTACGTGCTGGAACTGATGGAGAAATGCGGCCTGCGCGATTACTACTTTGAGCGTTATCCGCATGAATTTTCCGGCGGCCAGCGCCAGCGTATCTGTATCGCGCGTGCGCTGTCCGTGTCGCCGAAACTCGTCGTCTGCGATGAACCGGTATCGGCGCTGGATGTGTCCATTCAGGCGCAAATCCTGAACCTTCTGAAAAAGCTCCAGCAGGAAATGGGGCTGACCTATATCTTCATTTCCCATGACCTGTCTGTTGTGAAATTCATATCCGACCAGATCGGTGTGATGTATCTGGGCGCCATGGTGGAATTCGGCGATAAGGCGGATATTTTTGCGCATCCGCTCCATCCGTATACCAAAGCACTTTTTTCGGCGATCCCGTATCCCGACCCGGATGTAAAGATGAACCGCATCATCCTCAGCGGTGACATCCCGTCTCCCGCGGATCCGCCGCGCGGCTGCCGCTTCCATACGCGCTGTCCTTATGCACGTCCGATCTGCGAGGAGGTCCCCCCGGAATACCGCGATTACGGAAACGGCCATTGCGCAGCCTGCCACTTTGCGCAATAGGCGGTGAAACGAAATATGAAGCGTAAAAAGGAAAAGATCGTTTATATCGACGACGGTCGCCCGCTTGCCGATCTTTCCGGGGTGCGCAGCGCGGGATTTTCCGCGTCGCGAAGGCCCCATACCTCCGTTCGGGAGATCCTGGCGACCTATTGGGCGGCGGTGAAAATGATGTTCCTGCCGATGCTGGTCGTCGTCGGTGCGATGTGCCTGGTGTATGCCGTGGCTGCGCTGCTGTTTTATATCTTCTGAGCAGCAAAAAATGACCTTCCCTGTGCGAAAATTATGTTTTTTCGAAAAAATGTATGTGCTAAAATGATGTGAACCAAATAAAGATGAGAAGTCACCCT
>CAZIGE010000027.1:0-24473 GCA_964538475.1 uncultured Oscillospiraceae bacterium
ACACAAGGGGGCCTTGGGCGCTCCCGCGCCAACACATAAATCGACAGTTTTTTGATAGTCTGACCCGAGCCGTGCCCTGTCGGGCGGCGGCTCGGGCGTTGTTTACATGCGTGGGGCTCTCATGCGCCGACGGGGTAGATATCCGGGTAGGCGCTCCACAGGAATTTGTTGGCTGCAACGTGCCAACTGTCTTCGGCGGGCGTGAGCGTGACACAGCCATACACATCATGCGTCCGCTTCGTGCCGTAGCCGAAGCCGTAATACACCTCCGTGCAGCCGTTTTCCGTTTCGCGGATGCCGAAAATGTGCAGATCAGCCGGGCAGTTGGCATCATTGTCGCCGATATAGTAGCTGTCGGTCTTCTCGTAATAATTGCCGAATCGGTCGAACGCGCTCTCGGGCAGATCCTCCGTCGTTACACCGAAGACCGCCTGCAAGGCCGTGTTCACCTGCGTCGCGGTGATGCCGTGGCAGTCCCAGTCCTTTTCAAAGCCGAAGAGATCGTAAACTTCATCGGGGACATCGGTGCTGTTTTCTCCGACGATCCCGTTGTAGAAGAACTGCCACAGTTGCAGCGCCTGCACGCTGTCGTAGCTGTGCGTCAGTGCCTGACGGAACATAAACGGGATACCGGTAATATACCCGTCGCTCGGGGCGGGGACGGAGAACAGCGTCTCAAACTGTGCCAGCGCGGCGGGATCCGTATTCAGATCGGCGGGGAATTCCTCCGGCAGGCCGGTCGAAGGCGAGGTCGGTTCCGTGGGCGCAGCAGTAGGTTCTGTGGGTGCATTGGTCGGCTGCGTGGGCGCGTTGGTCGGTGCCGCAGTCGGATCGGGGGTCGTTCCCATAGGATCGCTGTTATCGGGCGCAACATGGCATCCGGTCAAAAGCAGCGACAGCAGGAGCAGCGGCAGCAAAATCGACAAAACGGTGAATTGTTTCATTGGGATTACCTCCATCATTATTTTTTCGAGCAGATGCCGCGAGTTCGCGAGGGGAGGACTAATGCTTGCTTTCGGTGGACTGCTCTTGCCGTAAGTATAGCATTCCACAGTGAAAAATGCAATAGCAGTTTACAAAAAATTAACGAATTTTTCGCGGAAAACGGCACTCATTTCTGCAACAGTCGGCGCTCGCGGCGGCGGATGCGGTTGATATGCCGCTCAAAATCGCCGTTGTCCAGCAGCTCGGCCAGCACCAGCTGCTCGAAGGTCGGCACCGTGCACGAATAAAACCCCAGCCGTTCCCGAAACGGCGCGCACAGCCGCGGCGGCAGCACCAGATATCCCACCCGTATGCCCGCCGCGATCGTCCTGGAAAATGTGTTCAGATAGATCACGTTTTCCCGCTCCGACATGGCAAACAGCGTCTGCATCGGGCGCGATGCAACGGAAAATTCCGAGCCGTAGTCCGATTCGATGATGAATCGCTCCCCGCTGTCCGCCCAGCGCAGATATTCGTGCCGCTTAGAAGCGGTGGCCGTCACGCCGCTCGGGAAGCTGCGGTAGGGGGTGGTGTGCAGCACATCGGCGCGGCAGGCGGCCAGTGCGGCGCTGTCGATGCCGTCGCGCGCCAGCGGCAGCGGCTCGTATCGCGCGCCCGCAGCGCGGTAGATCTGCTCGATCTTTTCGTACGCGGGCGACTCGATCCCGTAGATGCGCTCGCGCCCCAGCAGCTGCACGACCAGCCCGTACAGATACTCCGCGCCCGCGCCGATGACGATCTGCGCCGCCTCGACCCGGATCCCGCGGTTGCGCGCGAGATAGCGCCCGATCGCCTCCCGCAGGGCGAGGCAGCCCTGCCCGGGCGTTTTGGCCAGAATGCCCCCGTACTGCTCCGACAGCACGCGCCGCATCGTGCGGCTGAGCACGGCGACGGAAAAATCCGACTCCGCAGGCACGACGGCCTCCACCCGCTCCGCGGCGGGGCGCGTCTGCGCGGCGGCGAAGCCGTCCGTTTGCCGAAAGCAGACGAAAAATCCGCTGCGCTCGCTGGAGCGGGCGTACCCCTCGTCGCACAGCAGCGCATACGCGTGCGCGACGGTCACGCTGCTCACGCCCGCTTCCTCGGCCAGCAGGCGCTTCGACGGCAGCCTGCTGCCACACGGGTAAACACCCGCGACGATCTTCTCCCGCATCTCGCGGTAGAGCTGTAAGTAGGCCGGCTCGCGGCCGTTTCGGTTGGATGCATTCATCTGGTTCTATACTTTTCTCCGTTTCTGGTTATTTTATATTACCAGTTTCCATGATACGATATCCGCGTTCAAAAATCAAGTGGAACTGTTTTGGGAGGTCATCGTATGCAGACAAATAAACGCTCCAATACCCTCTGGCTGTGCACCACGGCGCTGCTGATGGGCATGAACATCGCGCTGAGCTCGTTCGGCGTTCCCGTTCCGGGCGGACATCTTTATCTGAATGACATCGTTATCTGCACGGCGGGCATTCTGTGCGACCCGCTCGCGGCGTTCCTTGTCGGCGGAGTCGGCGCGTTCCTAGGCGACTTTTTCTTCTATCCGACACCCATGTTCGTCTCGCTGGTCACGCATGGCGTGCAGGCGGTGGTCATTTCCCTGTTTTCCCGCCATGTGCTGAAAAAGAAGCCCGTGCTGGCCTCCGGGATCGGTGTCGCGCTGGGCGCGGTCATCATGGTCACGGGCTATTCGCTGGGCAGAGCCTTCGTGTACAGCACGCCCGAGGCCGCATGGCTGAAGCTGCCGTACCAGATCCTGCAGGCGACCGTCGGCGCGGTCTGCGGGATGCTGCTGTGCTGGAAATGCGGGCTTTCCGAAGCCTATCGCAAGCACGTTTCCCGCCGCACTCGATAAACGCGCCCCGAATTGCATAAGCCCCGCGTCGGCGCATATTCAGGATGTTCCCGGCAGACTGCGACCGCCCCGCCTGCGAAAAACAGGCGGGGCGGTCGGTCATTTGCGGACGGAGTCGACGTGATAGCCCAGCTTTTCCACCGCTTCGATCAGTTCGGCCGTGGGCACCTCGCGGCTGTAGGCCACGGTGACGGTCTTCTTTTTCCGATCTGCGCTGCACACTACGCCGTCGATGCGGTTCAGCACATTTTCTATGCGGTTTTGGCAGTTTTGACAGTGCATCCCCGACACGATCAGGCATACCTGCCCCGTGATGGCCGCGTTCGGCTTTTTCGGATCCCGCAGCACGGCATTTCCGCTTCCGCAGCAGCCGCCTCGGAAATGTTTTTTGATGTGAAAGATCGCTGCCAGCAGGAGCAGCAGCACGATACATACGATCCATGTGCTTCCCATGGAACAGATCACCTGCCTTTGTTATTATCGGTTAGCGATTGCTAACTGATAAAAGTATACATCGCCCACCGCCCGCTGTCAAGTCCGAAAAGGAAAAAAGCGGCAGAAAACCCGCCGCTTTACCGTATGATATTTCGTCCGCAGTGGCACTCACAGGAAAAATTTCCGCTCCATGGTTTCCCGCGCGGGGCGGCAGATGGCCAGAAAGATCAGCAGTCCGCCCAGGATCACGAGCGCCGTCATGGGATAGACCGACCAGAAGAACACCTTCCCGAGATCGAAGGTCAGATGCAGCAGCAGCTCGATGACCGGCATGAACAGCCCCGTTGCGATCAGCGATCCGCCGAAAATATACAGATATCCCCGCCGCAGATACTTCACCAGTGTCACGACCGCGGTGACATTCAGCCCCGTGAAGCCGATCAGCGGGAACGCAAAACGCAGGAACCACTGCCCGCCGGTGGCGAAATTGATGTACAGCAGGTAAGCGCCCGCGGCGACGAACGAGATCGGAACGAAGATAACGGGGTTCGGCTTTTTGAACCAAAGCGGCAGCACCGCCATGGTATACACCATGACCAGCGCGCCGACCACATACCCCGACCACGCGATGTGCCCGTTGATCAGCAGGTCGCATTGCAGCGTGATGAAAACGGGCAGCAGAAACACAAGCGCGGTGATGACCGTCAGCACGACCGTCGTGCTGACCTGACTGCTCTTGGGATAGCGCGCGGCGGGGTACAGCCGTTCGCTGTCTTCGGGGGTAAGCTCGGGATGAAACGGGACGGTGCCGCACAGGGGGCAGGGCTTGTTCCCCTCGGCCAGCGCTACGCCGCATTTGATACAATACATAATGGCTCCTTTCTCAGGGCTGGTTGCTTTGCACCTGCACGTGCAGCCCCATATCGCGCAGCACGCGGAAGAAATGCGCTTCCAGTTCCGGCTCGCGGATGTTGCGGATGAAATTGATATACAGCGTTCCGTTATAGGAAAGCACGCCGCAGTTGTGCGGCTTGGAGGCCTGCGGCCCCAGAATGAAGTCCAGCCGCTGCACATACGGCTGCATGGCCTGCGGCAGGCGGACATCACCCAGATTGGACAGGCTCAGGCAGGACTTGATCTCGCCGACGGAGTCGAACACCGCCTTCATCACCATGTTTTTCAGGAACAGCGGCATCAGCTTGACCGCCAGCAGGCGTTCGCTGTCGACATTGGTGGCGATCTTCGCGCTCATCTGCTTGGGGGTGATCTCCAGCCCCATTTTGTGCCGAATGGCGTTGCAGATCTCGTCAAATTCATAATGCCCGAGGCGCGGGTCTATCTCCGGCGTAACATACAGGGCGAAGTTGCGCAGGGTATCGCTGGGGAACAGGCGGCGCAGGTTCACGGGGAGCAGCACCTTGATGTGCCTGCGGCGGCGGGGCGAAGGGACCTTTTCCTCCTGAAGCGTTTGCAGCGCCATCATCATCGCCGCGCCCAGAAAAACGGTCAGGCTGACGCCGTGCTCGTGCGCCATGGCCAGAACAGCCTGCGTGTCCAGCGTAAAGCATGTCAGATTCAGAAAGCCGCCCGGCTCCGGCGTGCCGCACAGGTGCCATGCGTTCGGTTCTTTGCGGCTGGCGGCGACCTTTCCCGCATATTTCTGGAAGCTGTCCTCCAGTTCGCTTTCGGACGGCGCTTCCAGCCGACCCAGCACGCCGTGCTCGGCCGGAATGTGCAGGCCGTAGCGCTGCTGCAAATATTCGGCTGTCAGCGTTTTCAGAAACACCAGCGCACCCGTACCGTCGGTCAGCGAATGGAAAAACTCCACCGCAATGCGGTTTTCGTATGCGATGACGCGAAACGCGCACTTGCGCAGATCGCGACGGCGCATATGTGTCAGAGGGTAGCTGCTCTCCTGCATGATGGGCGGTGCGTGCTCCAGCTCCTGTAAATAGTACCAGAAAACGCCCCTGCGGAGCCGCGTCGCGATGGAGGGGAAGCGCCGCGCCGTCACATCCAGCGCCGATTGCAGGATCTCCTTGTCCACCTTCTCCGTCAGCGTGGCGGACAGGCGGAAGACATTGCTCCAATTATTGCGCAGCGCGGCGGGATAGATCTTTGCGGCGTTGTCCAGCCGCATCCAGCGCAGCTTGTTCTGCGCGGCCATATTGGTATCGAGGAAGCGGTTGATCGTGTCGAAATCCTTCTGATCCTCCGCGAGACTGTACAACAGATAAGCGTGCCACTTTCCGGGTGAGACGGTCAGCGTGCTTTTGCACCCCGCACGCAGGAGCTTTTCGTGCAGCAGCTGCGCGTCGCTGCGCATGATCTCGTCGCCGCCGACGAAAATGCACGACGGTGGAAACTCGGACAACTCGCCGAACAGAGGCGAAACGCCCGGCATTTCGCGATCCGCGCAGTAGCACGCGGCGTAGAAATCCAGCAGCTGCGCGGTGATGGAGGGGTCGACCGCCCTGTTTTCCGCATAAGACGGCCCCGATGCGGTCAGATCCGTCCACGGGGAGATGGCCACGATGCCCGACGGCATGGGAAGCTGCATCTCGCGCAGCCTCAGGCACAGCGCATAGCATAATCCGCCGCCCGCGCTTTCACCGCAAAGTGTGATATGGCCGGGCGCGTAGCCCTTGTCCAGCAGGTATCGATAGGCGGTGAGTGCATCGTCAAGCGCAGCGGGGTGCGGATGCTCCGGCGCGAGACGATAGGCGGCACAGAAAACCTTGCAGCCGCATTGCACGGCCAGTGTCGAGCCGAAGCCCTTGGCGTATTCCAGATCGCCGCATACATACCCGCCACCGTGCAGATACAGCATGACGCCCTGCCGCCGCTCATCCCGCGGAAGCACCCATGCGGCTTCGAAATCGGCAAAGGGATGCTCCCGAATGCGCACCTGCTGGCGATGCAGCGACTCCATCAGCTCTCCGATCATATTTTGCCCGCGGCGGGTGGTTTCCAGCGAGCAGTTGTTCAGCAGCGGCATGAGCCGTTCGAGTTGTGTGCGTACGGTTTTTGCGGACAGGGGCATAGGGCGGACTCCTTTCGGGTGCGGCAGTGTTGGATCGATCATAGCGGATACGGCGGCATTTTGCAAGAAACTGCGCCGCTTGCGCACTCTACCGAACGGGGGCATACGCTCTACCGTCCGTGTACTGCCAGTTTACCACATTTTTACCCGCAGTACAACGGAATTTCCGATTAATTTTTTGCCCGCCGCATCGGGGCACGGGCAAGGGGGCCGTGCGTCGGGGAAAGAAAATACGCCCGCGCGGAGCCGTAACACCGTGCGGGCGTGCTTATACGATCGGCGGGCGCTCATTCGCCCTGCGGGATATCTTCCTGCACGGCATCGTCCTGTGCGGCTTCTTCCTGCGGCTGCCCGGCGGCAAGGCGCGCCTCATAGCGCCGCACCTGCATGGCCTGCGGGTCATGCTTGCGGAAGGCCTCGATCATCAGCATCGCCACGCCGACGAAGCAGGTGCCCGCCGCCAGCATCTGACTGACGCGGAAATTCCCCCAGTAGAGGCTGTCCAGACGCAGACCCTCGATGAAGGTGCGGCCGAGGCCGTACCACACGAGATACCCCAGCGCGATCTGGCCGTCGTATTTGCGCTTTTTCGACAGGAAGTGCAGCAGCACGAAGCCGATCAGGTTCCAGACGGACTCATACAGGAACGTCGGGTGGTAATAGGCGGTAACGCCCGTCAGGCGGTTGGTCAGCCCCATGCGCAGGAAGCTGTCCGTTTCCGCGCCGAATGCCTCGCGGTTGAAGAAATTGCCCCAGCGGCCGATGCTCTGCCCGATCAGGAAGCCGAGCGAGGCGATATCCAGTACCGCGCCGACCTTGATCTTCTTCACGAGCGAGAATACGACGATGCCGATGGCCGCGCCGATCACGCCGCCGTAAATGGCAAGGCCGCCCTTCCAGATATACAGGACGGTGATGGGATCGTCCGCATAATCCTCCCATTTGAAGATCACGAAATACGCACGGGCGCAGATAATGGCAAACGGCACGATGCACAGCACGCCGTCGGTCAGATCATCCACGGAGATGCCGAACTGCCGCGCACGCTTGCAGGCGTAGCACACGGCAAGCAGCAGCCCGAAGGCGATGATGATGCCGTAATAGCGAATGGTCAGCGGTCCGAGCGAGAGCTCTCTTGCGGGGTCCCACTCGATCCCGAGCGACGGAAAGCTGATGGTGGAAAATAATTCGGGGTTCATGGCAGATCCTCCTTGATCGCGTGGCGGGATAGATATCGCCATTATACACCATATCCGCAAAAATAGCAATCCGAAAAAATCAGGTTGCCAGAATTGCACTTTTGCGGTATGATAGACGTATCGATAACAGGAGGCTGGACGATGGCATGGCTTGAATTGACGATCTCTACCTGCTCCGGCGGCATCGAGCGGGCGGCACAGCTGCTGACTGCTGCGGGATTTGACGATCTCGTGATGGAGGATCAGGCGGAATTTGAGGGTTTTCTGGAAGAAAACCGCGCATACTGGGACTATATCGACGAGCAGCTGCAACAGCAGATGCAGGGCCTTTCGCAGCTGCGGCTGTATCTGGAGGCATCCGACACCGCGCGGCTGGAGCAGTTGCGGCAGCTGCTGGCGCAGCTGCGGCGCGACGACGCAAGCGGCGCGCTCGGCACGCTGGAACTGTCCGTCAAGCCCCTGCCCGAGGTGGACTGGGCGGAAAGCTGGAAGGAAAATTACCCGCCGCAGCTGATTGGGCAGACGCTGGCTGTCGTCCCTTACTGGAACGCCCGGGAGGATTTTGCGGGGCGCAGGAAGATCATCCTCGACCCCGGCCTGACCTTCGGCACGGGGGCGCATCCCACCACGCGCATGGTGCTGGAAGCCATGGAGGAAAATCTGACCCCGGGGATGCATTGCCTGGATCTGGGCAGCGGCAGCGGCATTTTGTCCATCGCGGCACTGCATCTGGGCGCGGCACGCGCCGTCGGCGTGGATATCGACCCGAAGGCCGAGGACATCGCGCGGGAAAACGCCGCATACAACGGCTTCTCCGCGCCGGAATTCACGGCGCTGACCGCCAATGTTTCGGCCGATCGGCACATCATGCAGATGCTGGCCGCGCAGCATTATGATATCGTGCTGGTAAACATCGTGGCGGATGTGATCGTGTCGCTCGCGCCGATCCTGCCCCGCTTTCTGGACGAAAACAGCATGGTGATCCTCTCCGGCATTCTGGATGTGCGCCTGCCCGAAGTGGAGGCGGCGCTCACGGCGGCGGGGCTGCGCATCGTTGCGCGCCGCAGCGCGGAGGAATGGCGCTGCCTCTGCGCAAAAAGGAGGTAGCGCGTATGCTGTCTTATCGCACCCGCCGCTTTCTGAGCAGGTTCGTGCATGTTCTGCTGGTCACGGCGGTGGCGGCGATGATCGCGCTGCTGTGCTGGCTGCTGTGGCTGCAACGCTACGTCGTCTACACCGACGAGGGCGTTAAGCTGGACTTTTCTCTGAAGCCGATCACGGGCGGCACAGTCGCCGTGCCCCCCACGCAGGGGATGCAGATCGAGCTGCGCTATGAAACGGATGAACCCGACGATACGCCCGACGACACCACGCAGGAGCTTCTGACCGGGGTGTATGTAGCTGAGGAAGAACTGTACGCCGATATCGACGGCGTTCTGGCAAAATTGCAGGCGCTGCCCGACGGAACGCCCGTGCTGGTGGACGTGAAAAATTACCGCGGATACTTTTATTATTCCACCTCCGTCGGCTCGCAGACTTACGGGCAGGTGGATACGGCGGCGATGGATCGTCTGCTCGCGTGGCTCGGCAGCAGCGAGCTGTATGCCATCGCGCAGCTGCCCGCCCTGTGCGACTATGTCTACGGCGCGGAAAACCCGACGGCGGGCATCCCACTGAAAAGCGGCGCGCTGTATTTCGACGAGAACAAGTGCTACTGGCTCGACCCGACGAACGAGGATACGCTGACCTATCTGATCCAAACGGTGCGGGAGCTGCGCGCACTGGGCTTTGACGAGGTCGTGCTGCGCGAGTTCCGCATCCCGGACAGCGAAAAGGCGATCTTTACATCCGATCGGCAGCAGGCGATCTCCGATGCGGCGCAGGCGATCGTTTCCGCGTGTGCGACGGAGACATTCACCGTCTCGTTCGCGAGCGACGCGCCGTCGTTCCCGTTGCCCGAGCAGCGCAGCCGCCTGTATCTGAAAAATATCGCGGCGGCAGATGTTGCGGACGTTGCCGCGCAGCTGCCCGAGGGCTTCCCTGCCGCGCGGCTGGTCTTCTTTGCCGATAACACGGACAACCGTTACAATGCATACGGCGTGCTCCGCCCGCTGGAGCTGGCCGATTTCGGCCTGTCCTGACGGGGGAACGGTTGCATTTTCCCCGCGTGCGTGGTATAATGCCTACACATTCTGTACAGGAGGTGGCGCTATGCGTCGGCTATCGGGCATGATCGTGCTCTTTATGTGTGTGTGCCTGGCGGCGCTTCCCGCAGCCGCCGCAACGGGTGCAGATCAGATCCGCTCGCAGGTCACGCTGACATCCGACGGCAGCTGCACCGTAAACCTGACCGTCGGGCTGCATCTGGAAAATTCCGTGGACGAGCTGTACTTTCCGCTCCCGACGGAGGCGGAAAATATTCGCCTCAACGGCTCGTACACGACGGCAAGCCGCGCCGACGGCGCGTTGCAGGTGGCGCTGCCCCTGCGCGCGGCGGGCGATTATACCATAACGCTGGAATACCGCCTGCACGATGTGTTGCAACGCGACGGCGAGTCGTATCTGCTGACGATCCCGCTGCTGAACCGCTTTTCCTACCCTATCACGGCGTTTGAACTGACGCTGGCATTGCCCGGGAACGTGGAGAACCGCCCGGAATTCGTCAGCGGCTATTACCGTGCGGACACGGATCGCCTGATCGATTTTCAAATTTCCGGCAATGTGCTGACCTGCACTGCGCTGGAAACGCTGAAAGACCACGAAACGCTGACGATGACGCTGAAAGTCGACCCGTCCGTGTTTCCCGACGCGTTGCCGGAAACGCCCCGATTCGGTGTATGGGACGGCGCGGCGCTGTGTCTGGCCGTGCCGGCGGTGCTGTATTATCTGCTGACGATGCTGCCGCACCTGCCGCGCCGCGTGCGCTGCTATTGCGCGCCCGACGGCATCAGCGCCGGGGACGTGGGCACCTGCCTGAGCGCGGAGGGCACGGATCTGACCATGCTGGTGATGAGCTGGGCACAGGCGGGCTATCTGATGATCGAAATGACGCTTTCGGGCAAGGTGCTGCTGCATAAGCAGATGGAAATGGGCAATGAACGCAGCCGCTTTGAGGCGGAGTGCTTCCGCAGCCTGTTCGGCCGCCGCACGAGCGTGGACGGGCGCGGGTATCACTATGCGCAGCTTTGCCGCAGGCTTCGCCGTTCTTCGCCGCTGCTGCGACAGCTGTTTTTGCCAAACTCCGGCAATCCGCGCATTTTCAGGGCGCTTTGCTATGCCTCGGCCGGGTGCAGCGGTGCGGCGCTGGCGCTGCATATGACGGACAATGCCGTCGGGCAGGCTTTTCTCGGGATCTTTCTGACCGTCGCGTGTACCGCCGCCGCGTTTGCCATCCATCGGGGGATGCGCAGCCTGCCGCTGCGCGATAAAGCGGCGCTGCCGCTCGGCGCGCTGTGCGCCGCGGTGTGGATCGCACTCGGCACGCTGGCGCAGGACAGCGCCGTGCTGCCCGCCGTCGTATTTCAGATTCTGGCGGGATTTGCCGGTGCATTCGGCGGACGCAGGAGCGAGCCGGGCAAGCGGAGCGTTGCGCAGCTTCTCGGCCTGCGGCAATATCTGCTGCACGCGGAGTCGTTTGAATTGCAGCGGCTGTTGCAGGGAAATCCCAATTATTTTTACGAGCTGGCGCCCTATGCGCTGGCGCTGGGCGTGGAGCGCCCCTTTGCCAGACGCTTCGGCAAGGTCACATTGCCGGATTGCAGCTTCCTGATCACGCCGCTGCACAAGGATATGACCCCCGTGAAGTGGATGGAGCGGCTTCGCCAGGTCGCCGACGCGCTGGATGCGCGGCAAAAGCGACTGCCCTACGAACGCCTGCTCGGAAGGCGGTAATTATGCGATAAACAGCGACGCGCGGTGTGCCGAATGCACCGCGCGCCGTTTTTGCGGCTCTATGTCAATAGTCGGGGTAGCGGTAAAATAAGAAAAATTTCGGATCGAGCCGGAGCGGAAGCTCCGGCTCAATTTTATGTATTACAGAACAAAATTCTCTTGGTTAATCTTTTGCCGCAGGATATTCATTGCACAGCAGGCGGTAAGGCAGTTCGTCTTCTTCAATTGTCGGGAAACGCCCCAATGGCTTTAAAAAGTGATTGTCGTTGGCATCGTCATTTACCATGGATACCTCCCCGATAAGAACCGGCCCCCGGCCGTTTTCCGGAATTACAAACTCATGGTAATAGCCGGGATACAGGGAAACGCTGTCACCGGGCTTTAAAACAATGGTCGTGCCCGCGGGCACAAAATAGCGACGGCCGTCTTGAAACACTTCCACATCCGTATCAGCAAGTTGCCCGTTTTCCATAGAAGTGGAATTATACATGGTAAAGTGGATATCATTTCCACCACGGTTGATCAAGTCTTCCATTTTGGAATAATGATAGTGCATAGGCGAAACCTGTCCGGGATAACACATGATCAATTTCTCTGCATATGCCTTTGTGTATTTGGGGTCATGGACATTTCCGTTTCGAACGGTGATCAGAGCCAGACCCAGATGTTCAAAATCACCTTCACCATAGTCAGTTACATCCCAACCCAGCATATTGTCACGGATCTCATCGTACTCATGACCCTTTTCCACCCACTCCTCAGGGGTGAAGGACAGGTAAGGAGGTATTGCAAACTTATACTCAGCTAGCAGCTTTTCAAAGTCCTTAATAACAGCATTGATTTTTGAACGTTTCATGTTATGTTGCTCCTTTCATTCGCCCAGCAAAGCCCGGCAATCCTTTTCAGTCTGCCGAATTGCATCGGCATCTTTCAAAACTGTAAACGATAAATGGTATGTTTCCTTCGCATAAGGGGCAATGCGATGCATCGTTCCCTGAGCTTCATGATATTTACGTCCATAGACGCTGGAATTGGAAGGTTCCAGACCAACAACATAGTCACCGGTCTTCATGCTCATCCACTCCATAAAATAGGGCTGCGCTTTTCGGTCAAAATCCAATCGAACGCCAATGCCAAGTTCATCACTGATGATAGCTGCAAAAGAATTGCCGTTGCAGTCCTCTGCCAATTCATGCAGATAAACATACTCCGTCTCCCCATCTTTGGGCACGCCGGCGACCTTCCAGCAATCCAAATGTTCCTCCGACCAGGCTTCACGCCCTCTTGTGCACTTGCTGGGTAGTACAAGGCGGGTACCTGGACGCAAGAAAGGATAACCAAAATTGCAGTGATACATCAGCATCAGCTCTGCTTCCTCGGCGGTTTGGTTTTCCACTTCGTCGATGATATCGATTCTGCCGGAGTCATAGACCGATCGGATCGTTCTGCGTAGTAGCAAATTGCTTCCGAAAAGATGGCTTTCCCGCATTTCACCCTTGATTTCCAGAACATAGTCTTCTCCGTCCCAATACGCATCAGCGCAAAGATGCTCCGCAGGCGTGGTGCGAACGCGGCCATGCATGGGATATTCCACTCCATCCGTTTCGCAGGGGCTACAAATATTTTGCAAACCGCAGGTGAAAAACAATCCGCCCATAATGCTGCGAATGGCCTCTTCCCCATGGGTATCAAACGGATTTCGCCCATTCAGCCCTGGCTTGGACATAAAAGAAAGATTGACACCACGGTACTCCAGTTCCGCTACATCCAAACATTTATCCGCCATGGCCACAAAACGCAGCTCGCCGTTTTTCACTTCCACCGCCCGCAGACCACTGGCGCGTCCTTCCTGAACCACAACATTGCGCACATACGCCAGTTGCTGCAATGTCCCCGTTTTTTTCAGCATATCGATTCGATCCATATTTTCACTCCAGATTAGCATGATGCTGCCACAGGCTCTTCATATCCAGTTCCTTGCGGTCAATGATCATTTTGGCAATCACATCTCCAAGCAGCAGCAAAGTCTGCTCAAACAGGCTGGTCATCGGTTGTTGAGAGTCGATTTCATCCTCAAAATAATATTTGGTGCGCACCGGAATGCGCACCATCAGGCACGCGATCTCTTTCATCGGACTGTTCGCATTGGAACCAATATATGCCACCTTTGCACCGATTTTATGTGCTTTTTGTGCGATTCCCGCCGGGAGTAAAGTAGTTCCAGAGCCGGATCCTACAATCAATACATCGTCAGGCGTAATTGCCGGCTCAGTGATTTCGCCCACCAAATGTGTGTTGATTCCCAAATGCGCCCAGCGTTTAGCAATTGCCTGCAGCGATAACATTACCCTTCCGACACCCACAAAAAACACTTTGTGGGCAGAAAGCACCAACCCAATCAGATCCTCAACGCTTTCCGGATCGATACTGGCAAGACTAACTTTCAATTCATCTACAACCAAATCAGAAATCTGGCAATATGTTACTTCTGCCATGTTACGCCTCTCCCAAAATAAATTTCCTGTATGTGGCCAATGCCTGCGCGCTGTTTTTCAAATCGGACTTATCCAGGCAAGTACTGCCGGCTACAAAAATATCCGCTTCACCGCCAAGGCCGAATTGCACCATATCCTCTCTGGATATACGTCCATCCAAAATGACCTTGGTATCCAGTCCTCGAGATATGATCATTTCGTGCAATTTCCGAATTTTTAGCGCACCATAGGGAACCTTTCCCTCCGCCTTGCTTTGGGCATATCCCGGGTTGATCAGCATCAGCAACACACTGTCGCATTTTTCAAGGACGTATTCCAGCGTATTCAGCGGTGTGCTAGGTTTCAGAGCTACACCTGCTTTTACACCGGATTTTTTGATTTGATTCA
This sequence comes from uncultured Oscillospiraceae bacterium, assembly GCA_964538475.1. Classification (GTDB taxonomy): domain Bacteria; phylum Bacillota; class Clostridia; order Oscillospirales; family Oscillospiraceae; genus Faecousia. Next base: position 14,278 of record CAZIGE010000027.1, read on the forward strand.
AGCGGTTGTCCATATGGGGCTCCATTTCCCCGTGAAACACAATGTTCTGAACACCGATATCCAGCAGCTCTTCGACAAAAAAATCATGCGTAGTGGTCATTACATGGGCATCCAGGAACAAATCCGTCTTTTTCCGTAGTTGCCGAACCATATCCAGCCCCAGCGGCATACTTGGGCTAAAATGGCCGTCCAGTATATCCACATGGAGCATCTCAATACCGGCCTCTTCCAACTGCCGAACGGAATACTCCAAATTGCATAAATCGCAAACGGAAATCAGCGACGGCGAAAGAATACATTTTTTCTCCCAAATATCAGCCACGGTATTTTTCCTCCCAATAGTGCTCCACCGCCTCTGCCGCGGGCAAAGATTCAATCGCTCCTTTGCTCTGCACACAAAGCCAACCTGCGATATTTCCGTGCTGCATGGCACTGCGGATGCTTGCCTCATTCCATTGCTTCGGGGAAAGATTGCCGGACTTCATCAGATACGCCAGAAAGCCACCCCAAAATGCATCTCCTGCACCACAGCTATCGACACAGTTCGCCTTTAATCCGAGTTCTTCGCCTACGTGCCCATCCCAATAGAAGCGGGCACCTTTGCTGCCCAGAGTTTCCACCACCAGCGCAATATTTTTTTGCGCCATCAGATGCAAGATGTTGGCTTCTCCCCCCAACATGTCCGCTTCTTCGTCGGAGATTTTCAGCAAGTCCACATGGGGTAAAATTTTCATTACCGCAGCTGCGCAGGCAGCCTTATTGTCCTGCCACATCAAATTACGGTAATTTATATCGAAAGATACCAATTTGCCACGGGCATGTCCCTCGCGCAAAGCATAAACAGTTGCCTCTGCTGCCGAACCAGCTGACAAGGAGCAGGAACCTGCATGGATCACATCGGCGGCGCGCATTGCACTGTCGGTGATATGGGCTTTGGTCAGGAACATATCCGCACCCGGCTTTCTGGCAAAGGTAAAGCTGCGCTCGCCCTGTTCATTCAGAGAAACAAACGCCATTGTCGTAGTTGCCTGATCCGTTAGTTCCCGAACTACCGGCTCCACACCGTTATCCAGCAGAGTCTGATATAAAAAGTGGCCAAAATCATCGTTTCCCATCATACCGCAAAATGCTGCATCGCAGCCTTGGCGAGAAACGGCAATGGCTACATTGGCCGGTGCACCACCGGCCTTTCTTATGTAGCTTGCTTTTTCGGATCCGGGGAGAAAATCTATGACCATTTCCCCTACACTCAAAAGTTTTGCCATAGAATTACCTCTGCAGAAAGTTTTCGTAGGGAACTTTTTCCACGGGTTTCAGTCCCAGCCAAGCCATCACTTCCAAAATTTCCTCGGTATAGTCACCCTTAACCAAGGGGAAATGGTGCTGGAATCCCTGCGCCATGATGGTATTAAATAAATCCAGTGCAGAGATATCCCGGCGATTCAACTTCAATTGACCCAACCAGCCACGGCTTCCGTTATAACTGGCTTTCGCACCATCCTGCATCACGCCGGATGCCACGAGCATCTTGTCCGACTCGCCGGTCAAGCGTGCAATGGTATACACATCATCGTCAAATACCATATGGTACCGCCGCTTTGTGATTTTTCACACCGTGGTGGAAAGCCAACAGCCGCATAAAATGCTTATTCTTTGATGGTACGCTCGTAAGTTGTCTTCAAGTCGCGGAACTCCGTGCTTCCGTTGTCCGACCACAGCTGATAGAACATAGTCTCCACTTCCGTTGCAGGTGTCGTGAAAACCGCTGTTACATAGTAAACGCCATCTTCCTTGTACACGCTTGCTTTCATGCCCTCATCGTCACGGTACGACCATGTATCGCCGCTGATATCGACCCAGACAAATCCATAGGATTTATCATGCAGATTAGTGCCCTCTGCATAACTCTTCGCGATCAGCAGGACGCGGGTAACGCCTTCCTCAGGTACAAAGGAGAAACTCAAATACATAGTAGTATCCATCGGATATTTCAGTTCCGTATCCAGCACGCTATCCACGCCGGATACCGTAATGCTTTCGACGTAATCCTGTTCCACCGTTTCTTTGGGCGCGGGGAATGTGGCCTCGTCCGTTATATACGTTGTCACAATATCCGTAAACGCTGTATTACCGTTGTCTGAATAGAGCTGATAGTACATAGTTCCTACTTCGACCTCCGGCGTTGTATAGACAGCCTCCACATGGAAGACTCCGTTTTCTTCCGTCACCACCGCAGTCATGCCCTCGTCATCTCGGGCAGACCATGTCCCATCATCATTGATGTCGATCCAGACAAATCCCTCCGACTTATCGTGCAACGTGGTTCCTGTAGCATAATTCTTGGCAATCAGCAGCACTCTTGTAACTTCACAATCCGGCACAAAGGAAAAGCGCAATTGCATTTGCGTGTTGATTGGATATTTGACATTGACGTTCAATGTATTGGCGTTGCCGTTCACATTGCTCTTCGGCACAAAATCCAGCAATGTCTTATCCGGGTCTACCTCCGGCAGTTGTGTATCACCCGAGTCATCGGGGTTTCCGCCCTGCTCCACTTTTCGAATGGTGATATCATCTATCGTCAGCACCTGATAATTATAGAAGCAGATGCCGAAGTTATAGTCCGTTACATCCGGAATAGTGACCGTCCAGGTAAACTTTTTATAGTCTCCCATATCTTCGCTGGTGATGGTTCCGTTGTTTTCGGCGGAATTTCCGTTGGAGAAATAGGCGTAGATGTTATATCGGTCATCATTAGACTTGGAACGGCTGCGCAAAATCACATAGGCTTTTGACGATTTGGGGGCATCAATTTCCTTGACCAGCCATGTAAATTCATAGGTGGTATTGGCTTCAAAAGAGTAATACTCAGGATTTGTCCACATTTGCTCGAAATATAGGCTTTCATATTGGGATTGCTCTACCTGAATCAACGCAGAATAATTGCCATTGATCACCAAATCCGGGTTTCCGGTCATTTTGAAGATATTGAATGTTCCCAGCTGGAATCCTGTTGCGGACAACGCGCCGCTTTCAAAATCCTCCGTAACACCGAAGCCGAAATTTCTTTCCGGTTTTTCATTTCTGGGGAAATATCCCTCTTCTGCCGACACCGCAGCACCCTTGGAATTTTCCACCAGAACGATATCGTCCAAAATGATTTCGCCCGCATTAAATTGTCCAAAGACCAATGTTCCGCCCTTTTCGTCCGTGGTAAAGGTATAAGTACGTGTCGTTACATCCTGATAGGAATCACACCACTCTCCAATAACATCATAGGTATCACTTTCGGCATCATAGACAGCGACCAAACTGTAGTTGCCCATGCTTCCGGATACATACTGTTGCTTAAAAGTCAGGGTATAACAAGTATTGGGGCTAAGCTTTGCCTGATCCTCATTCTGATACAGCCCATAAGCAAATCCCTTTGTCTTGGAGAACAAACGGATGCTTGCATCTCCCGAAATCACCGTGCCATTGTCGGTATCCTCCCCAGTCAACACCTTGGAATTTTGGCCAATGGATGTGGTAAACGAAGCGGAGAAGTCCGTCAAATTCGTATCGGCAGAAAAGCTCTCAGCAAACACGGTTTTGTTCTTGCGAATCACGCACTGGCCGATTTCGATTTCACCAAAGTTGTCCGAAATCAGCTCAGCTGCAGCATTGCCATCTCCGGTGGTAAACAGGAACGTTTTAATTCGAGTACAGCCAGACACATCTTTCCATTTTTCATAGGCCGCATGGCTTCCATCCGCATTTTTCACTTGGAACACATAGCCGGCGGTACTGCCCAGAACATAATCTTCCGCGTCCATGCCGGAAGTATAGGTGACGGTCACGCTGTATGTGCTATTAGAATCAAACGTGAAGTTTTTCAGTCCGTCGTAGTCAGTAACGGTATACTCGCTGTCTTTTTGGTCTCTTCCGGACTTTTCGACACGGATTTGTCCGATTTTGTACATTTTTGTTTCGCCGATCCTGCCGGAAGAGCCCAGTTCGATTGCGGGCTCGCCATTTTCATCTACCACGGCCATTGCAAGGGTATAGCTTCCGGCAGCCAAGTCATCCGGCACCGCGATTTCACTGTAAATATCGCACACTTCACCCAAAAGCAAATTCTGCACCGGGTAATCCACAGTCTGCGATGCCACCGGCTCCATATTTTCGTTCAGGAAATAGTAGGTCAGGCCATAATCAAAGGTAAACTTGCCAACGCCGGTATTAGACCAGCTTGTCATCATCTGGAATGTATTACCGGCCGAAACGGCAGTCGGATATCTGGCATAGTCCGCACAGAGGCGATAACCCAACTTTTCAAATCCTCTGTCCAGCCAATCTACCTTATCCTCTTTAATCAAATTGTTCAATGTGGATGCCGTCCAGCCGATGATCGTGCTGTAGTTGCAGCGCAAGGAATACAGCATATCATTCACAGCAGTCATAGAATCGATGGATGCGCTGGATGAGGTGTATGCCTCTGCACCGGAATTGAACTCTCCATGCAGATATACATTTTTCCCGGAACGCACTACCTCTGCCATCAACTGCTTGTCCACTTCTAACAGTGCACCGCCCGCACCGTCTCGGCGGAACGTCACATTATCCAGTGTAAATGCATAGTCCAGCGCAGCCCAATTCCAGAAATCGCCGTAGGCATCTCCGCTGGCGGCACCGTAGCTATCGATGTAATTAGGGTCCCAGCTTGCAGAAAGTACCATCACATTTCCGTTTTCTGCAAACATATCGACCCACTTATCCAGCAGGGTAATCAGGGCGTTTCGCTTTTCCGCAGTGGTGGGGAAAACATATCCCGTGTGCCACTCGCCCCACAGGCCGTAGCCGCGGATGTCAATATCACCGATGCAGGGAATGCCCTTCAGATGTTCTGCCAGCGCACTGAGAAATGCATCCAGACAGCGCAGATAATTTTCATCCGTCACATCATAAGCAACAGCCTGCTTTACCGGGCTGACCGAGGTGTAATCCATATACTGTGTAGACACATTGTACTTTTCCGACAGCCAGTAGGGCGCTCCCGTATAGGTAGATGGAAGCATAAAAGAATCCGTGGAGATACGTAAATGCAACGTTTTTCCACATTTGTTTCCCCATTTTTCGATTGCTTCATCCAGCAGGGAGAAATCGTACACGCCTTCTTCCGGCTCCATCAGTGCCCAGGTGGATGTGTAGTTGATAGCATCCACTTCCGGATAATCGCCGGTTTCGCCGTTGTCCAAAACACCCAAGAACGTGCCATCTTCGGTAATGCTCCAGCCCATTCCGGGATTGTCCAATTTTCCGGAAAATTTGTCAAAATTCACATTCACATATCCGGAACTACCCGAGCATCCCTGCAGATAGGGTATGCACATGGCAACAATCAGCAAAACAGCTAGAATTTTTACGGTTTTCCCAATCTTCATCCCTTTTTTCCCTTCTTTCTGACAATGATGATCACCACCGCTGCCGCCACAACTACGGCCGCTACGGAAACAATGGCCCAAATGTACACACCGGGTGTACCGCCCCGAACGCGGCTGACGGCTGCATACTGTCCAGCCGTTTCTCCGTATACTACATCGCCGGCCGGTTTGTTCTCTGAAACGGGCTGATTTTCAAAGCTCTTCAAAATATCAAACCGCTTAACGGATATTTCCGGATTCTGGCTGCTTCCCTCCAGAGAAACGGCAAAATGTATGTCCCCGGCGGTTTTATTTTGGAAGCAGACCGACAGAGTATAGTATCCCGTCGCCCGATCTTTATTGATGTAAAGTTCGATAGGCTCTTTCGTAATATCGGTGGATCCACTCTTGATATCGTAAGAACACTCATAAAGCAAGGCATCCTCGGAATAGATGTCGAATTTCAGGCTGTTTACTTCATTTGGCTTGAGCCGGAAATGGATTTTATAATAGCCCTCGTTCAGCGTGATCGCTTTGGATTTCAAAACTGCAGCATTTTTTCCGTTTCCCAGCACATACAGGGTCTCATTTCTGATTTCCAGAACCTGTGTGTTTCCATCTGCTTCCCAAATTCCGGTGGATTCGGTATAAAATTCCTGCTGTTGGGTGCGATAGCTAAATTGGGGATACTCCTCTATCTGCAAACCGCTGAGTTCTACATTATCCAGCACGCAATAGCGCTCTGCCGCATTGGCATCTATCTGGATTGTGATATCAACATAGACCTGGCTGACCGTTCCAAAGTCCAGCACTACTTCCGTAACGCCGTTTTTCTTTGTGCTGCTGCCGATGATCGGCTTTCCGTTGCCGGTATCCAATGTTTTCAAGGTATCCGCCTCGAAGTAATATTCACCAATCAGGGAATCTCCATTTAGTGTTTTCAGTTGAATATGATAGGTTCGCACACCGGCATCCCGGAACTGCATTTGAATGGTATAAAACCCATTGCGGATCTCCGCTTTCGATGCATCGATTCGCAAAGGTGTTACCCAGCGGTTGCTGTCGTCCATCATATTCTGGAAATCGAACAGCAAGCCGTTGCCATCGATGGCTCTGGAATCACTTCCGGAAACAGTGGAAATGTTGTCCCATAGGTAGCTCTGCGGATTGCTGAGCAAATTGGATGTCGCAATGGTACAGGCATCCCCCTCAAAAGTGTCCTTCTTCAGCAGGATATAGCCATCCGTGTCCGCAGCCACAGCAGAGAAGTTTAGCGTGCAGGTTATTACCAAACACACCAAAAGCGCCGCAACCGAATATAGTTTTTTCTTCATGAACGCACCTCCGTTTTTAGTTTTAATCCTTAATGCCGGACGTGACCACGCCCCGCACAAAAGCATTCTGGAATCGCAAAATAACCGCCACGACGGGAACACTGACTACCACACAGCCTGCCATGACCTTTGGCCAATCCATCGTTCCAAATTCACTTTTAAAGGAAGTAGCCAGCTTGATGGACAGCGTGTACTTATCCGTGTGTCCCCATAAATATAGGGATGGCGACACATAATCTCCCCAAACACCGATAAACGTGAACAGTACAATCGTGGCCAGAACGGGGCCGAGTTGGGGAATGATCACACGGAACAAAATCTGAATTCGGCTGCATCCGTCGATCTCAGCTGCCTCATCCAACGCTCTGGGAATACCCATAATGAACATTCTCACCAGGAAAATATTAAACGCACCGCCGCCAATGCTGGGCAAAATCAGCGGAAGGTATGTTCCCAGCAGTCCCAATCTCGCCCAAATCGCGTAAGACGGGACCAGTGTTACCGCAAAAGGAAGCATCACGGTGCCCAGCAGAATAGAAAACATCAGCGTCTTCCCCCGCGCTTCGATTCGGGCAAATCCATAGCCTACCAACGTAGAAGAAACAACTGTAAGCACACAAACGCACGCCACAATCAGCATGGTATTGCCCAGCAGACGCAAAACATCCCAATTTTCGAAGATAAATGCGTAGGAAGAAAGATCCAACTTATCCGGAAGTATCGGCGGCAATGCATAAATTGCTTCACTGTCCGATTGAAAAGACTGCAGAATCATCCAAAGAAGCGGGAACGCAAAAATCAGACCAATTATTGCAGATGCCGCTACCAGAACGGCATTTCGGAATCCTTGTTTTTTCTTTTTCATAATGCATCACCATCCGCAAAGAACACCATTTTCTTGGAATACCTGAATACAAAGAAAGAAAACACTGCCGTGATCAGGCACAGCATCCACGCCAAAGCCGAAGAATATCCCAAGCCAATCATGCCTTGTTTGTAATAATTCATCACCAGATAAGACATGGTAACGGAATTTTTCGCCAGAGAACCTACAAGCAGTTCTACTTCGGCATAGGCTTGCAAGGAGCTGATAAAGCCCGTCAGTACCACGTAAAATACCGTAGGAGAAATATTGGGCATTACAATTTTCAGGAAACGGGAAACCGTGCTTGCACCGTCCAGCTTGGATGCCTCAATTTGCTCCTCCGGAACCCCCTGCAGAGCGGCCAGAAACATGGTCATATTCTGCCCAATGCCCATAATCACGCTCATAATGATTGCGCTGACCAATCCGCCCTCACCCAGCCACCAGGTACTCTCCACATGGATCCCCAACAGAGAAAGCAGCCAACTGATAATGCTGGAATTTCCGTCAAACAACTGTCTCCAAATGATTGCAGACCCTACGATTGGCAACACACCGGGTATATAAATCAGCGTTCTGAAAAATTTCTTACCGGGCATCTTCCGGTTGAAGAACACTGCAAGTCCCAGTGCGATCAATACACACAGAACATTCCGCGCAAAGGCAAAAACGAACGTATTCCGTATCGCGTACAGGAAATAATTGTTATCCGCAAAAATATTGATATAATTTTTGATTCCATAGAATGTATAGGTGCCATCCACAAAAGACAGCAATGATATCTTATGGAAGCTGAAATAGAGCGAAACCAGCATTGGAGCCAGAGTAAACACAGAAAAACCGATCAAAAAAGGTGAGATAAACAAATAAAAGTGTTTCTGATCCCGTTGGTTGCGAAGATTTCTTCTCTTTCTGGAAGGCATTGAATCACCTATCATTCATAATACTTGCGCAGTTCGTTATTCAGATCCTGCTCGATTTGCTCCAAGCACTTGAGCCACTTAGCATTGTTGGGGTCTGAGCTGTCGTGATTGGTATCGTAGAAGTATTCCTTAAAGTTTAGCCACATAATGTTATAGATTTGCTCCGTACCGATGTATCGGTTATAGCGCATAGTGGAGGAATTTAAGCCCAAATTATAATAGAATGCATTGAGCTGATACATTTCTTCCGGCTGATCGTTGTTTAGGAAATACTGCTCCGCAATTCTCCGATTGCCGGAAATATTATAGCCTTCTGCTGCCTGAGATTCCTGGAACGTGGTATAGAAATACTCCACAAAGCGGAATGCCTCGTCCGGATACTCGCACTTGGAAGTAATACAAAGTGCCATGGAACCGCCGATCGCAGAAGTCAGGGTATACTCGGTCTGCTCCAAATCATTAAAATTATCCGGCAGCGGGGATGCCATATATCCGAAAGAATCCAGACTGTCGATCCAGTCGTATTCATTGAATGCCCAGCGACCATTACAGGTAGAAGCAACCTTACCCTGATTCAGCAACACCGGGCCGCCGGCCGTGGTATTGGACCATCCTGCCGGGGAAGAAGCGCCGTCCTGCAACTTACGGAACATCTCAAAGGCCGCCAGAATGCCCGGTGTCCCCGTAATACTCTTACACTGCTTGTCATCCTCAGTAAAAAGATATTCACCATTCATCTGGATCCACTGCATAATTTGCATTTCCGGAGAAGCATCCAAAATCGTACCGTTGACACCGCAGCTGTTCTTCACCTGCAGGGACAGCGCATAGTATTCGCTCCAGGTCAGCGTATACTCCAGCGGGTCTTTACCGGTCATGTCCTTCGGATAGTCGGAGCCTTGCTCCAGCTTTCTCAAAATAGATGTAGCCATTTCTTTGTCGCTCATGGCATTGGCTGCCGTGGTGAACAACTCTTTGTTGTATACCAACGTCCAGTCAGGGGAAAAGTCCTTAATGAGTCCGTACAGCGGAGCATCCGCATCTCCCATTTCGCCGGTCTCCGCATTGTAGCGGTAGCAGTCATTGATAGCCCACAAATCGCTCCACTTAATCTTCTCGGAATTTTCAATATAAGAATCCAGCGCAAGCAGGCGGTCGGTGGACAGGAACGGCATAATTTCACTGGTCTTCATAAATACGATATCCGGGGTCTGAGCACCCACATAGCTGGTACTCAGTTCCTCATAATAACTGTCCGCCGCTTTTTGAATGATAATGTTGATATCTTCATTGCCGGGCTGAGACTTGAATTCTTCCGCAAGTTCTTCATACAGCGCCTCATTATCAAACACAAAGAAAACGATATTCTTCTTACCGTCTTCAAATCCGGGCAGCTTCCTGTTGTTCTCCCGGCAGCCGGTCACGGCCAATGCCATGGCCAGCAACAGTAGCAAACATACTGCTCTTTTCAACTTTTTTATGGTTTTACTCCCTATTACAATAAGTTTTGGATGGAAGTCCAGCATCCGGCTGGGCTTCCATCCATCTCTTGCCTAAGCTACAATAAGAGGAGCAACTGGCTGACCATCACCTCCTTGGGCTTCCATGTCCGCTAAAAAGACTGTCAGCCATCCTCTTGTTGTAGCGTTCGATTTGAGCAGGTTGAGCCTTA
>CAZIGE010000028.1:0-24046 GCA_964538475.1 uncultured Oscillospiraceae bacterium
AATGACATCTGCACCATCATGAGCTACAAGGGCAACGTTTTCGGCGTGGAAGTTCCGAACTTTGTCGACCTTGTCGTTATCGAGACGGAGCCCGGCTTCGCCGGTAACACCGCCACCAACGTCACCAAGCCCGCTAAGGTCGAGACGGGTGCCGACGTGAAGGTGCCGCTGTTTATCAACGAAGGAGATAAGATCCAGATCGATACCCGCACGGGCGAATATCTGAGCCGTTCCAAGGTGTGAGCGGCGCACGGCAGGAGGATTTTGCTATGACGATCAATGAAAGAGCCGCCTATCTTAAGGGCCTGATGGAGGGTCTGAAGATCGCAACAACGTCCGACGAGGGGAAAATGATCGCCGAGATCATGGAACTGCTCGGGGATGTGTGCAAGAAGGTTACGGACATCGAGACGACCACCATCGCCATTTCCGACGAACTCGACGAGATCGAGGAGGATCTGGACGCGATCGAGGATTACATTCTCGACGAGGATGACTTCGAAGACGACGATGACTTCGAAGATGACGACGATCTCGACTGGGACGAGGATGACGACGATTACGACTTCGATGACGAGGAAACCGTTTACGAGGTAAAGTGCCCCTGCGGAAACATCATTGAGTTTGACGAGGGTGTGCTGGAATCCGGCTCCATCGTCTGCGATCAGTGCGGCGAAACGCTGGAATTCTCCGCGGATGACGTGGAAGAGGAATGATCGCTTGACCAAATCATATCGCCGGAAATCACGCTGTTGCGCGATTTCCGGCGATCGGTTTTTGTCGTCCGCAGCGTATCACCCGCAGATCACAGGTCGAGATGACGGCTGATCTTGCTGCCGACGTGCATGGCCGCGTCTTCGACCTTGTCGGCGGCTTTGTCAGCCAGCTTGCGTGCGGGATTGCTGCGCGGCATCATCAAAACGGCGACCGCGCCTGCGGCCATGCCGACGCCCATGCTGAGGGCAAGTCCTGTCAGTTTCATGCGTCTTCTCCTTTCACGCAGCGCGTGTTCAGCGACGCGGGCCGCGGTGATGCGGCATGCGGCTTTCGGGGTCCAAAATTCCATTGCTCGGCTGCGAGCCGGGATTTGCGTCCGATCCCTCCGGCATGGGGATGCTCGGGATCGGCTTGGTGGCGGGATGCGTCGTGGGGGTCGTCTGTGCCTGCGTGGGCGCGGCGGTCGCACGCGTTGCGCTCGGCATAGTCTCCGTGTTCGAACGGTCACGGCAGCCGCCGAGCAGTGCGGCGGCCAGGATACAAAGGATCGCTGTGATTCGTATTGCTTTCATGGTTTCCTCCTGTTTATGCTGGGATACGATTGTAGTTTGTATTCTTTTTTTCGACTTACCCCCGGAAACTATGCCCATTTTTGCCGCGTTCGGTGCATACGGTGAAATTCATGGAAAAAACGCGAAATTACCGTTGCCATTTTTGCATTTTGGTTGTATAATAAAGAAAAAACTATTTGAGGAGAGCGATTCCGATGAAAAAGCTGACCGTCAAGAAAAATTCCGAGTGCATGGCCTGCCTGCAATGCGTTCAGGCCTGTTCGCAGGCGTTTTACAAGGAATTTCACCCTGACTACTCCTGTATTCAGATCGTTGCCGCCAAAAACGACGGCGCGAAGCCGATGGTGTGCATCCAGTGCGGCAAGTGCATGAAGGCGTGTGAACATGGTGCCATCACACAAAACCCCAAGACCGGTGTGTACATGATCAACAAGAAGCTCTGTGTCGGCTGCGGTGCCTGCGTGGCTGCCTGCCCGATGAAGGTCATGGTACATAAGCAGGAAACGCCTGTTTCCAAGTGCATCGCCTGCGGCATCTGCGTGAAGGCCTGCCCTATGGAGATTTTGGAGATCGTCGAAAAGTAAACCGCATATGCCCGAAGATCCACGGCTTGCCCGTGGATCTTTTTTACAAAAAAATCCGCCGCGTCTGCATTGCATATTTGCTCGCGGTATGGTATGATAAACAGAAATCATACACCCGGAGGCGTTTATGTCGGAATTAACTGCTTTACAGCGGGCACTGCCTGCTGTATGCCTGCTGAAATATAACGAGCCGATGTCGGCGCATACTTCGTTTCGCATCGGCGGGGCGGCGGAGATCATGGCGTTTCCCCATTCCGTGCAGGAACTGTCGCACCTGCTTCGCGCCTGCGCGGCACTGGGTCGGGAACCTGCCGTTTTGGGCGCAGGCACGAATGTTCTTGCCCCAGATGAGGGTCTGGGCGGTGTCGTGATCTGCCTGAAAGACTGCCTTGACGGTATGCAGCAATGCGATGACAACCGTATTCGCGTGATGGCAGGCGTAACGATGACCAGATGCGCGGTATTTGCGGCCAATCTGGGACTTTCCGGCCTGGAATTCGCGCATGGCATCCCGGGCACGGTCGGCGGCGGCATATATATGAATGCCGGTGCTTATGGCGGCGAAATGCGCGATGTTGTCGAAAGCGTGGATATCATGCAGCGCGACGGCACGGTGTATACGCTTTCCTGCGAAGAGATGGCGTTTTCCTATCGCCACAGTATTCTGGAAGAACAGGGTGGCATCGTTCTGAGCGCCGTTTTCTGCCTGACGCAGAAGCCGACGCAGGAGATCCGCGCTCGGATGAAGGAGCTGCTTGCAAAACGCAGTGCGTCTCAGCCACTGGATCTGCCCTCAGCCGGTTCCGCTTTCAAGCGCCCGATCGGCGGCTACGCTGCTGCGCTGATCGATGCGGCGGGGCTGAAGGGCTACCGCGTCGGGGATGCGGCTGTCTCGGAAAAACATGCGGGCTTTGTGGTCAATCTCGGAAATGCCACCGCGCGCGATGTAAGCCGATTGCTGCGGGAAGTGAGCGATGCGGTTTACCGAAATTCCGGCATTCGCCTGGAGCCCGAGATCCGCATCTGGTGACCAAAACAGACCAACGACCGTGAAGGGGGAGAGAAAGTATGGCAGGCATTTCGTTTTCCGCGTCGGCAAAGGCCGAGATCTGTCGCATCATGCCGCAGAAACGCTGCTGCGCGCTGGCACAGTGCTTTGGCATTTTGCTGTTTGCGAACAGCTTCGGCGCAGACGGACTTCGCATCATTACGGAGAGCCGCGATTTTGCATATTGCCTGCCGCGCCTGTTCAAGCGCGCATTCGACCTCTCTTTTGACACTTTCCCGAGTCCGCAGGCACCCGGAAAGCTGATCTTCCAGATCGTAGATCCCGATAAGATCCGTCGCATCATGACCGCTTACGGATTTCAGCCGAACGAAACGCTTTCCCTGCATGTTAACCTGCCCGTTGTAGAGGAGGAATGCTGCAAGGCCGCCTTCCTGCGCGGTGCATTTCTGGCAGGTGGCAGTGTCACCGCACCGGAAAAAGGTTATCATCTGGAGATCACCACGACCCACCGAAGCGTTGCGGGCGAAACGTATCTCCTGTTTTCGGAATGCCTCGGATTTGACCTGAAATCCGCACAGCGCGGCGGCGGGCATGTGCTGTACTGCAAGCAGAGCGATCGCATCTGCGATTGTCTGACCTTTTTGGGCGCGCCGCTTGCCGCCATGGGGATCATCGAGGCAAAACTGGAAAAAGAGCTGAACAATAAGGTCAATCGCCGCTGCAACTGCGATGACGCCAACACCTCCAAGGTGGTAGAAGCCGCGCAGGAGCAGCTCGGCGCGATCCGCCGCCTGCGTGCGCGCGGCGTGCTGGAAACGCTGCCGCCGAAGCTTCGCATGGCTGCTGCTGCGCGGCTGGAAAATCCCGAAGCATCACTGACGGAGCTGGCTGCCATGATGGAGCCGCCGATCACCAAGCCGGCCATGAATCACAGGCTGAAAAAACTCGTCGAGCTGTCCGGGGAGGAGTAAGAGCATGAGCTTTGTCCATTTACATGTCCACACGGAATATTCCCTGCTGGACGGCGCGTGCCGTATCGGCTCGATGATGGAGCGCGTAAAGGAGCTGGGGCAGACCGCCGTGGCCATTACCGACCATGGCGTGATGTACGGCTGCATAGATTTTTATAAGGCTGCCAAGGCTGCCGGGGTCAAGCCCATCATCGGCTGTGAGGTTTATGTGGCGCGGCGCGGCATGGATGACCGTGTCCACGGGATCGATAATGACCCGTACCATCTCGTGCTGCTGTGCGAAAACCGCCGCGGCTATGAAAACCTGTGCTTTCTGGTGTCCGAGGCGTTCACACGCGGGTTCTATGGGAAGCCCCGCGTCGATCTTGCGCTGCTGCGCGCGCATCACGAGGGGTTGATCGCGTTGTCCGCGTGCCTTGCGGGCGGCGTTGCGCAATATCTGATGCTGGAAGATTATGCGGCGGCCAGGGCTTATGTGTTGGAAATGGCCGACATTTTCGGCGCGGGCAATTTCTTCCTGGAATTGCAGGATCACGGGATCCCCGAGCAGCTTCCCGTCAATCAGGGCATCGTCCGACTGTCCGCGGAGACAGGGCTGCCGATGGTCGTGACGAATGACGCGCATTACCTGCGCCGCGAGGATGCGAAAATGCAGGATGTTCTGCTGTGCATCCAGACCGGAAAAACCGTGGAAGACGAAAATCGCATGAAATTTCAGACGGAGGAATTCTATCTGAAAAGCGAAGAGGAGCTTCGCACGCTGTTCCCCAATGTGCCGCAGGCGTTTGAAAATACCTGCGCGATTGCCGACCGCTGCGATCTGGAATTTACATTTCACGAGTATCACTTACCTTCCTTTCCCGTTCCCGAGGGCTATACGAACGAGGACTATTTCCGAAAGCTGTGCAGCGACGGCTTCCGCGCACGCTATGCCGACCCGCCGCAGCATTACCGCGAGCGGCTGGAATACGAGATCGATATCATCAGCCGCATGGGGTATGTGAATTACTACCTGATCGTATGGGATTTTATTCGCTATGCAAAGGAGCAGGGTATCCCCGTCGGCCCGGGGAGAGGCTCGGGCGCGGCGAGCATTGCCGCCTACTGTCTGCATATCACGGAAGTCGATCCGATGCAGTACGGCCTGATCTTTGAGCGCTTTCTGAACCCGGAACGGGTCAGTATGCCGGACTTCGATACGGATTTCTGTCAGGAGCGCCGCGGCGAGGTCATTGATTATGTTATGCGCAAATACGGGCGCGACCATGTTGCGCAGATCGCGACCTTCGGCACGATGGCGGCGCGCGGTGCGATCCGCGATGTCGGACGTGCGCTGAATTTCACCTACGCGGAGACGGATGTCGTGGCAAAGCTCGTGCCGAATACGCCGCATATCACACTCAAAGAGGCGCTGGAGCTCAGCCCGCGTCTGAAGCAGATGTACGACGCTGACGAGCGCGTCAGAACGCTGATCGATACCGCACGTGCGCTGGAGGGAATGCCACGAAATACTTCGACCCATGCGGCAGGCGTGGTCATCACCGCCGATCCGGTCTGCACCTATGTGCCGCTTTCCCGCAACGAAGATACCATCGTTACGCAGTATACCATGACGACCATTGAGGAACTCGGACTTCTGAAAATGGATTTTCTGGGTCTTCGGAACCTGACGGTCATTCGCGACGCACAGGAGCAGATCCGCAGACATACGCCCGATTTTTCCATTGACGCGATCCCGGACGATGATGCCGAAACATTCCAAATGTTGGCACAGGGAAAGACGCAGGGCGTTTTCCAGCTTGAGTCGTCCGGTATGACCGGTGTGTGCGTCAATATGAAGGCGGGAAGCATCGAGGACATTACGGCGATTGTGGCACTGTATCGCCCCGGCCCGATGGACTCGATCCCGAAATTTATCGAAAACAAACTGGACAGAAGCAAGGTCACCTATAAATGCCCCCAGTTGGAGCCGATCCTGCGCGTGACATACGGCTGTATCGTCTATCAGGAGCAGGTCATTGAGATATTCCGCACGCTGGGCGGCTATACAATGGGGCAGGCGGATAACATCCGCCGCGCGATCTCCAAAAAGAAGATGAAAGTGATCGAGCAGGAGCGTAAAGTCTTCGTCTACGGTGACCCTGCGAACGGTATACCCGGCTGTATCGCAAACGGGATCGACGAAGCCGCCGCGCAGTCGCTCTATGACGAGATCGTGGCGTTTGCCAATTATGCTTTTAACAAGGCACACGCTGTCTGCTATGCCGTCGTGTCCTACCAGACCGCCTATCTCAAGTGCCATTATCCGCGCGAGTATATGGCGGCACTGATGACCTCCGTTCTGGACTCGGCAACAAAGATCTCCGGCTATATCACCGAATGCAGGGAAATGGACATTCCCGTGCTCCCGCCGGACGTGAACCATTCGGAGGATCATTTTACGGTCGAGGGAAACGCCATCCGCTTCGGTATGGGCGCGATCAAAAATGTCGGGCGCGGCCTGATCCGCTCCATGTGTGCAAATCGTGAGGAAAACGGCCCGTTCCGCTCACTGGAAGATTTTTTGCAGCGCATGGGGGAGGAAATGAACCGCCGCGCGGTGGAGAATTTTATCAAATGCGGCGCAATGGACTGCTTCGGCAACCACCGCAGCGAACTGCTCGCCGTGTACGAGAGCATGATGGACGCGATCGCGGATGTCCGACGGAAAAATCTCGATGGACAGCTCGGCCTGTTCTCCGACCCCGCGCAGGCGGATGCGGCGATCCCGATCCCGATCCCAAAGCTGGAGGAGATCCGCAAGCCGGAGCGTATGGCCATGGAAAAGGAAACGATGGGTATTTACCTTTCCGGGCACCCTATGGACGATTATCGGCAATATCTGCGTAATACGCATGTCGTGACCATCGCTTCGTTACTCGATGATGAACGGCCCATGCAGGATGACAGCGTCGTTTCCGTGGCGGGGATCGTGCAGGCCGTGAAAATGAAGACGACGCGCAATAATTCCATGATGGCTTACGTTACCGTGGAGGATGACACCGCATCCATTGAAATGCTCGCGTTTTCCAATGTTTTGAGTCAGTTCGGCGGATATTTGAAGGAAAATAACGCCGTCGTCATCACAGGCCGCCTGTCTCTGCGCGACGATAAAGACCCGCAGATCGTGATAAACCGCGTAAGACCCATGACGGACTTTTCCGACGCACCGCAGCAACCGCTGCCCGAACGTCCGCCGCAGCCGCTGACGGGAACGCTCTATCTGAAGCTCCCGAGCGAAAATGCCGCCGTGTATGCCAAGGTCAGGGCGATCCTTTCCATGTTCCCCGGGGACAGCAGGGTGGTGCTGTATTTTGCAGATACCGCGCTGCGCCGCGGAACGACGTGCCAGATCCGCACGAACATGTTACAGGAGCTGAATAATTTACTCGGAAGCGGAAATGTTGTGCTAAAATAACTTCACTTTTTCAAATATTTGTGCTACAATTGTCGATGGAAACGGAGGTGGGCTGCTTGCGGCGTTTTGTGTCTGCGGTAATGCTCGCGCTGGTTATATGCTTGCTCGGCGGCTGCGCCATGCCGACGGTGGACGAACTGTACTGTCTGCCCAAGCGCTCTAATGCGGATAACAATTTACAGCAGGTCATTGACCTTGCGATGGATGGTCTGCAATACTCTGCGCCCATCTCGGGCGCAAACCAGCAGACGGTGCAGTCTGCCGATCTGGACGGCGACGGTACGAATGAATACCTGCTTTTTGCAAAGGATTCCGGCGAAAAGACGCTGAAGATCCTGATCTTCAGCAAGCTGGCCTCCGGCTATGTTCTGATGGATACCATAGAGGGCTACGGTTTTGCGTTTGAGTTCGTCGAATATGCCAACATGGACGATCGTCCCGGATTGGAGATCATTGTCGGGCGGCAGGTCAGCGACCAGCTTGCGCGCAGCGTCTCGGTTTACCGCTTTACCGGCGGCTTTGCCCGACAGCTCATGACGGCCAGCTATACACGCATCCTTACGACGGATTTTGACGATAACGGGTTGGAGGATATCTTCCTGATCTCTCCGGGGCAGACTGAGGATGCGCCTGCTACGGCAGTACTGTATACATTTCGCAGCGGCGAGATCAGCCGTTCGACGGAGGCCGTGCTCTCCGCATCGGCCGATGCACTGCGCAGAGTCGATCTGACACGGCTCGACAGCGGTACGACGGCGGTGATCGTTTCCGCCGCATTGGACGAGCAGACGCTTGTCACAGATGTTTTTACGGCGCTTGACCATCGCATCGAGCCGATCGTGTCAGGTCTGCGCACGCCGACACTGGATAACTATTATCTCTATCCCGAGGATATCGACGGGGACGGCGTACTCGAACTGCCCGCACTGCGACAGCTGGATGTGCCACAGGATGCGCGGGAGCAGTATCTGGTTTTCTGGCAGTCTGCGGATGAAACGGGTGCGCTGACGGATAAGCTGTGTATGTACCTTGACCCGGACGACGGCTGGTATCTGCGGCTTGACCCGCAGCGCGTGGACGGCCTGACCCTGATCCAGACCGAGGACTGCTATTGCTTCGGCCGCTTCGACGGGCAGTCGAAAGACTGGAACGAGCTGTTTACCGTTTGGGTCATGACAGGTCCCGAGCGCGAGGAACAGGCGGCCGAATACGACCGATATCCGCTTTATTACGGGGAAACCGAGCTCTACGCAGTCAGCTTTGCGCAATCGGGAGAAGACTGGGACATAGAGGAACTGATCGACGGGTTCCGCCTGCTTCGCATGGATTGGAGCACAGAAGAAAATCGGGGGGAAGAAAATGAAAAAAGTACTGATTCTTGAGGATGAAGTGAATATCCGAAGCTTTGTGGTCATCAATCTGGAACGTGCGGGCTATGACGTGGTCGAGGCAGGCACGGGGCAGGAGGCACTGGATAAGCTGCAGATGCAACCGGATATTGAGCTTGCCATTTTGGATATCATGTTGCCGGATATCGACGGCTTCGAGGTCTGCCGCAGGCTGCGCGCTGCCAATAAAAAGATCGGCATCATCATGCTCACCGCCCGCACGCAGGAAATGGATAAGGTTACGGGGCTGATGACCGGTGCGGACGATTATGTGACGAAGCCGTTTTCTCCGGCGGAGCTTACGGCGCGTGTGGACGCGCTGTTTCGCCGCATCGGGAAAAGCTCCGCGGCATCCGAGCTGATCAGCCAGGGGCCGTTTATGCTGAATACCCGCAACCATACGCTGGATAAATACGGGCAGAGAATTCGCCTGACGCAGGTGGAATACAGTATCATGAAGCTGTTTATGACCAATCCCGGCAAATCCATCTCCCGCGAGGATATCATGAGCGCCGTCTGGGGGCGCGAATACGCATGTGACCTGAAGATCGTGGATGTGAATATCCGCCGCCTTCGGATCAAGATCGAAGACGATACCACAAACCCGACATATATCACAACGGTCTGGGGCTTCGGCTATAAGTGGGGCGCATAGCATGAAGATCTTTCACGGTCTGCGCGGGCGATGGCTGAGCAATACAGTGATCGTGTTCTGCATTCTGGGATTGCTCTGCGTCATTGCCGTGGTCGCGACGTTTGCAGGCTACTATTATTCCAATATGCGCGCGGATATGTACAGCCGCGCATGGCAGACGACGGAGTTTTTTTCGGATTACATCGGCCAGACCTATGAGGACTATTACCAGTCCTGCGTCACCTTTGCCAAGACCTTTGAAATGCGCAATTCCATGGAGCTGCAATTCATCAATGTGGACGGCCTGCTGGTCGCGTCGTCCTATGGTGACTGGGCGGAAAAATCGCCGCAGACCGCCGAGATCGCAGAGGCTCTGAGCAGCCGCACCATTCGCCCCTTTACCGGGCGAAATCCCGATACGGGGGAGCATATCATCGCGATCTCCGCTCCGATGATCTACAGCAATGGCGAGGTCGTCGGCGTGCTGCGCTTCGTTACGGCGACGCGCCTGATCGATCGCCAGATCATGCTGATCGGGCTGCTGACGCTCGGCGTGTTTGCGGGCATATTGGGAGTCTTGCTGCTGACGAGCGGATATTTCATCCGTTCCATTCTCGTTCCCGTCGATGAGATCACCCAAAAAGCACGCAAGATCGCAAACGGGAGCTACGGCGTGCAGATCCAGACCCGTTATAACGACGAGATCGCCGCACTTGCCGAAACGATCAACGAAATGTCCGCAAAGATCAACCAGAACGAGAAAATGCAATCGGAATTCGTCTCCTCGCTGTCACATGAGCTGCGCACACCGCTGACCGCCATCAACGGATGGAGCGAGACGCTTCTGGCCGATGATACGCTGGATGCGCAGACACGTCGCGGCCTGAAGATCATCTCCAAGGAAGCCAGACGCCTGACGCAGATGGTGGTGGAATTGCTGGATTTCACCCGATTGCAGGACGGTCGGCTTTCCCTGCACATGGAGCTGACGGATATCCATGCTGAATTTGAAGATACCGTCTATATGTACGGTTCGCGCCTGACGCAGGAGGACATCTGCCTGGAATACCGCGACGAGGACACGCCCGTACCCTGCATTACCTGCGATCCCGAACGCATGCGTCAGGTTTTCCTGAACATTCTGGACAATGCGGCCAAACACGGCGGAGAGGGGAAGCGGATCCTTGCCTCCATGCACGCCGAGGGGGAAGAAGTGGTCGTGTGCATCCGCGACTTCGGCCCCGGTATCCCGGCGGAGGAATTGCCGTTCGTAAAGAATAAATTTTATAAAGGAAGCTCCAAGGTGCGCGGCACGGGCATCGGCCTTTCGGTCTGCGACGATATCATCAAGATGCACGGCGGAAGCCTGACGCTGCAAAACGCCACCGGCGGCGGTACGCTGGTCACGGTGCGCCTGCCGGTTTCCCAGTGATCTGCGAAATTTTGAAATTACCCGAGGATGGTCTGATTTTATGGAAAAACAACAGGAAAAATTTAAAACCATGATCGGCGGTCAGGCGCTGATCGAGGGGATCATGATGCGCGGCCCTAAAAAGGATGCCGTTGTGACACGCGATGGGAACGGCCTGCACGTGGAAGTCTCGGACAGAAAGCTTCCCGCGCGCGGCTCGGCGTGGAATTTGCCGATCCTGCGCGGTATGCGCGGATTTTTCGACTCTCAGGTCGTCGGCGTGAAAGCACTGATGCGCTCGGCCGACCTTGCGCCGGAGGAAACGCAGGAGCAGCCGTCGAAGCTGGATGCCTGGCTGGAGAAAAAGCTCGGCAACGAAAAATTTCAGCAGTTCATTCTCGGCTTTTCCGTTTTTCTCGGTCTGGCGATGAGCATCGTGATCTTTATGCTGCTGCCGATGCTCATCGGCAACATCTTCACCCGCTGGGTGCGCAGCATCCTTGTGCAGCACCTGATCGAGGGTGTGATCCGCATCGCGATCTTCGTTGTGTACATCGTGCTGATCTCTCATATGAGCGAAATGAAGCGTGTTTTTTCTTATCACGGCGCAGAGCACAAGACCATTCGCTGCTACGAGGCGGGATTACCGCTGACGGTCGAAAACGTCCGCAGGCAAACGCGCCTGCACCCGCGCTGCGGGACGAGCTTTCTGCTCGTTATTATGATCCTGTCGATCCTGGTTTTCACGATTGCGTCGTCGCTGCTGCTTGCGCTGTTCCCGGGGCTTGCCGCACTGC
Organism: uncultured Oscillospiraceae bacterium; assembly: GCA_964538475.1. Lineage (GTDB taxonomy): Bacteria > Bacillota > Clostridia > Oscillospirales > Oscillospiraceae > Faecousia. The sequence goes on from CAZIGE010000028.1 coordinate 11,541, forward strand.
GCGATACCGCACCGTTTCGCTTTAAGGTCCTGATGACGGTGTTCAAGCTGCTGCTGCTCCCGCTCATCGTCGGCATCGGCTACGAGATCAACCGCTTAGTCGGGCGGCACGACAACGTGCTGACTGCGTGGATCACGGCACCCGGGATGTGGTTTCAGAATTTCACGACTAACGAGCCGGACGACTCCATGATCGAGGTGGGGATCGCCGCTGTGCAGGCGGTGCTGCCCGAAGAGGAGGGACAGGACGCGTGGTAAAGAAGTATTCGCAGCTGTATCTGGATGCGCGCAGCATTTTCCTGCAAGTGGAGGATCGCCAGACGGCCAGCCTCCTTGCGCGTGACCTGCTGTGCCATGTTTCCCAAAAAACGCAGGAACAGCTGCTGGCTGACCGCGAGATGTACGCCAATCAGGAGATCTGCGATGCGATGGAGGACGCGGTCAACCGCGTGGTGCTCGGCGAGCCGCTGGCGTATGTGCTCGGTGAGTGGAGCTTCTACGGCATGACGCTGTATGTCGATCACAATGTTCTGATCCCGCGTGACGACACCTGCGCCGTAACGCAGCTTGCCATCAAGCGCGGCCTGTTTCTGGAGCAGGATCCGCGGATACTGGATCTGTGCACCGGCTCGGGATGCATCGGGTTGGCCATCGCCAGCCGCGTGAAGGACGCGCGTGTAACGCTCGCCGATGTTTCGCGGGAAGCACTGGCCGTTGCGCGCAGGAATATCTCCCGCCACAAGCTGTCCGCACGCGTCAGCTGTGTGCAGGCGGATGCTTTGCGGCCTGCGGGAAGCTTCCTCGGAAAATTCGACATGATCGTTTCCAACCCGCCGTATGTCACGGCGGCGGAGATGGAAACGCTCCCCGCAAGCGTAAAGGATCACGAGCCGCATCTGGCGCTTTTCGGGGGGCAGGACGGATTGGATTTCTATCGCGCCATCGCGGCCAATTTCACATCGGCATTGAAGCCGGGCGGCTACCTGTGCCTTGAATTCGGCTTCGGTCAGGGGGATGCGGTCTGCCGCATTCTGGAAGAAAACGGCTACACGGTTCTGGAACGTGTACAGGACTTTAACGAAAGAGAACGTGCCGTGCTTGCGCAGTACGGCAGGAAGGAAGATTGAGTATGGCAACGAAAAAAGCAAATTACGAAGCACCTACCCCCGCCTCCGATAAGAAAAAGGCACTGCAAACCGCGCTTGCCCAAATCGAGAAAAACTACGGCAAAGGTACTGTCATGCGTCTTGGGGATCGCCCCGAAATGAACGTCGAAGCGATCCCGACCGGTTCGCTTGCACTGGATGCGGCGCTTGGGATCGGCGGCGTGCCCAAGGGCAGGATTATTGAAATTTACGGCCCCGAGTCTTCGGGCAAAACCACGCTGGCGCTGCACATTCTGGCCGAGGCACAGAAAATGGGCGGCGAAGTCGCCTTCGTGGACGCAGAGCATGCGCTGGATCCCGTTTACGCCGCCGCGCTTGGCGTAGACATCGACAATATGCTGGTCTCGCAGCCCGACACGGGCGAACAGGCGCTTGAGATCACCGATGCACTCGTTCGCTCGGGTGCTGTGGACGCGGTCGTGGTCGACTCCGTTGCCGCATTGACGCCCCGCGCGGAGATCGAGGGCGAAATGGGCGATGCTTTCGTCGGCCTGCAGGCAAGACTTATGAGTCAGGCACTGCGTAAACTGGCGGGCACCATTTCCAAAACCAATTGCGTCGTGATCTTCATCAACCAGCTGCGCATGAAGATCGGCGTGATGTACGGAAATCCCGAAACTACGACGGGCGGCAATGCGCTGAAATTCTATGCTTCCGTCCGCCTGGACGTGCGCAGAGTCGAGTCGCTCAAGGAAGGCGGCAATGTCATCGGCAACAAGACCCGCGTCAAAGTGGTCAAAAACAAAGTCGCGCCCCCGTTCCGCGAGGCTTATTTCGATATCCTCTACGGGCGGGGCATCGGCAAGTGGAGCGAGCTGGTGGATCTGGCCGTTGAGCAGGATATCGTGCAGAAATCCGGCAGCTGGTTCAGCATGGGCGATGAGCGGATCGGGCAGGGAAAGGAAAGCGTCAAAACCTTCCTGCAGGCCAATCCCGAGATCGCCGAGGAGGTCGAGGCAAAGGTGCGCGAAAACCTGCTTCGTGCCAACCCCGCGGCAAAGGCCGCCGCAAAGGCGGCAGAGCGCCCTGTGACCGTCAGCGCAGACGATTTTGACGATGAAGATTGAGTCGGTCGGGAGCGAGCCCGATCGTGCGGGGCGCTACCGCGTGAAGCTTGACGACGGCACGGTGCTGTCTCTGTATCGCCAAACGATCGAGGACTTTGCCATCTGCCCCGGCCGTGAACTTTCCGAAGAGGAACAGGGACAACTGCGCGCGCAGATGGGCGTGACATCGGCGAAAATGCGCGCCGTTCGGATCATTGCAGCCAGCGGCGTTTCCAAAAAGGATCTGAAGCAGCGTCTTGTGCAAAAGGGAGAAGCGCCCGAACATGCCGACGAGGCAGTCGCCTGGATGGAGCAGCTGCATTTGCTGGACGACAGAGAAACGGCGCGGCAGACCGTTTCCCGCTGCATTGCACGCGGTTACGGATACAATCGCGCCAGGCAGGCGCTTTACGAAAAGAAGATCCCAAGAGAATACTGGGACGAGGCACTTGCCGACTATCCCGATCAGGCAGAACATATCCTTGCCTTCCTCCGCACACGCCTGCGCGATACGGCGGACGGCAAACAGATCAGGCGCGCAACGGAGGCGTTGCTGCGCCGCGGACACAGCTACGGCGAAATTCGCCGTGCGCTGGAACAGCTTTCGCCGGATGCGGAAGAATACCCGGAGGATTGACATGGCAAATATTGGCTTTATTTCCCTTGGCTGCGCAAAAAATCAGGTCGACTGCGAGCGCATGATCTATCGCGTGCAGGAAGCCGGACATACGGTCAGCGAGGGCATAGTGAACTGTGACGTCGTGGTCATCAATACATGCGGTTTTATCGACAGCGCGAAAAGCGAGGCGATCGACCATATTTTGCAGGTGGCCGCGCTGAAAGAGCAGGGGCTCGTCGGCAGGATATTGGTGACAGGCTGCCTTTCCCAGCGCTATCAACGGCAGGTCATGGAGGAAATGCCGGAGGTGGACGGCGTGCTCGGAACCGGCAGTTACGATCGGATCGTTGCGGCTATCGATGCGCTCCTGCGCGGCGAATCGGTCTTCGACTTCGGTTCGATCGACGCGCCGGAGATCGAAACGGGGCGCGTTTTGACTACGCCCGCGCACTATGCCTACCTGAAGATCGCCGAGGGCTGCGATAACCGATGCAGCTACTGCATCATCCCGTACCTGCGCGGAAAATACCGCAGTCGTGCGATGGACGATGTTCTGTATGAGGCGCGTATGCTCGCCGCAGACGGCGTAAAAGAGCTGATCGTCGTCGCGCAGGACACCAGCCGCTACGGAACGGATCTGACGGGCGGGAAAAGGCTGCTCGCGCAACTGCTGCGCGAACTGTGCCGCATCGACGGGATCCGCTGGGTGCGCGTACATTACCTCTACCCCGACGAGATCGACGACGAACTGATCCGCGTCATTGCCGAAGAACCGAAGATCGTGAAATATCTGGATATTCCCATCCAGCACAGTGTCAGTGATATTCTGAAACGGATGAACAGACGTGGTGATGGGGAATACCTGCGGCAGCTGATCGCAAAGCTCCGCGCACAGATCCCCGAATTGGTGCTGCGCACTTCGATCATTACGGGTCTTCCGGGCGAGGGCGAGGAAGAATTTGCACTGCTGTGCGCATTTCTGAAAGAAGTGAAGCTCGAACGCGTGGGTGCATTCGCATTTTCTCCCGAAGAGGGGACTCCCGCCGCGCAGATGGAACATCCCGATCAGGAGATCGCCCAGCGCCGCGCGCAGGAGGTCGAAGCCATTCAGTCGCGTATCATGGATGCCTATAACGAAACGCGGCTCGGCAAACGCATGACGGTGCTGGTCGACGGCTATGACGAGGACTACGGCCAGTATTTCGGCCGTACCTATGCCGACTCGCCGGAGGTGGACTCCCGTGTGTGGATCGCCTGTGAGGATGCGGATATCCCGGTGGGCGAATTTGTGACGGTCTGCATTGACGGCGTGATCGACGGAGATCTTTCCGGCTACCTTGTGGAGGAATACTAACATGACAACTGCAACAAAATTTACGCTTTTGCGGGTCGTTATGATCCCGTTGTACATGGTCTTCATGCATCTCAGCGGCGGTGCGCCCTGCGGCTGGATGTGGGCGGCGCTGGCGGTGTTCATTCTCGCCAGTATTACCGACTATATCGACGGCCAGATCGCCAGACGCTGCAATCAGGTCAGCGACCTTGGCAAGTTTCTCGACCCGCTCGCCGACAAGCTGCTCACGCTTGCTGCAATGGTCATCTTCTGCCAATGGGGGAAGTTCCCCACATGGGCGCTGATGATCGTTCTGGCGCGGGAATTTGCCGTTTCCGGCCTGCGCATGATCGCCGCGCAGAAAGGGAAGGTCATTGCCGCAGGGATGAGCGGAAAGATCAAAACGGCTTCTTCCATGATCGGCCTTTGTGCCATGATGGCGTTCCCCACGGTGGAGTGGGTGTGTACGCTTGTCATGCTGGTGATCGTTTTGAGCACCGTTTATTCCGGTATCGAATATTTCGTCAAGAACCGCCACTGCCTATAAGGCGCGTCGGCTGAAAGGATTTTCATGAACACGAAAGAAATCGGTGAGATCCGCCGCCGTCAGCGGCGGGAACGCAGCAATATGACGCACATTTTCGGCTGCTATGTGAATGAAGGAGGACAGATCATTTCCGAATTCAGGCAGAGCGTCGGCATGATGTCGGAAAACGAGGCGGAGAAGTTCTTCGCCCTGCTTCGCCGCACGCTCGGCGGCACCCCGGGCAAAAATCTGATCGATGTTTCGTTTTCCACTGCGCAGGTCGCGGACAGCGACGAGCATCGGCTTTTGATGGAGCTTCGACGCACCCGTCTGGAGGATGAGCAGTACCGCACCGCCTTTTTCCAAAAGGTGATCGATAATTTGAAGCTCGAGTCGGACTACGTGATCCTGATCGGCTGCGACAGCTACGATGTGCCGTTCAAAAGCCGTAACGACGAGATGGTATCCGACAACGCGGAGGAAAGTTTTACTTATATCCTGTGCGCCGTTTGCCCGGTCAGGCAGACCAAACCCGCCCTGCGCTATGAGCCGACATCGCGCGATTTCCACGACGGAAGTCTCGCAAACGTGATCGCCGCGCCGGAGCTGGGCTTTCTGTTCCCCGCCTTTGACGACCGCGCGACCAATATTTACGGCGCGCTCTATTTTACGAAAACGCCCGACGATAACCATGAGGCGGTTGCCGACGCGCTGTTTCGTGCGCCCATCCCCATGCCCGCGACGCAGCAGAAAGACGCTTTTGCAGCGCTTCTGCATGACGCACTGCAAGACGAATGCAGTTTGGATGTCGTGCAGTCCCTGCATGAGCAGCTTACGCAGCAGATCGCGCTGCACAAGGAAAGCAAGGTGCCGGAGGTCCTGCGTATCGGAAAAGACGATGTTGCCGAAGTCCTTGCCGGATGCGGGGTTTCACCTGCGCGGGTGGCGAAATTCGGGGTAGATTACGATACGGTTTTCGGTATGGAGGCGCAGCTGCCGCCTGCGAATGTGATCGACGCGAAAAAGCTGGAGATCCATACGCCCGATGTCCTGATTCGCGTCGCGCCAGACCGCGGTGATCTGATCCAAACCCGCGTTCTGGACGGGGTAGAGTACCTGCTGATCCGGGCGGAGGACGCCGTGCAGATCAACGGCGTGGATATCCACATCGGACAGGCCGATACACAATAATATGCACCACAACAGGAGGGGAAACACATGAAGCTGACGCGCGCAGAACGCTATTGGGTGGATTTCTCGGGAAAGGCGGCACAGCGCTGCCCGTTTTTCCTCGGACTCGGTTTTTTCCTGTTGGCGCTGTATTATTTTGCCGCACGCGATCTGACGGCCTGCGGCGTGATGGAGCTGCTGCTTTGCCTGATCCTGCCGCTTACGGCCGCGGGTATATGGATGCTTCTGGCACGCATCCTGCCGCTGCGCGACGCGCGTATTTACGGTGTAGCGGCGGCGATCCTGCTGCTGTCGATCGGTATGCAGGGCATGTTCACGGACACGTTTTTTCCTGAATTTCTGCTGTTGCTGTGGTACATTGCGCTGATCGCCGTGGTGCTTGCCGTCACATTCGGCTTTTTCCCGTATCCGCTGCTTGCACGTATTTGCGTCGCCGTTTCCGCCTTGCTTCGGCTGACCGTGACTGTTCTGCGCACGCACGGCACCGGGCACTATGCGCAGTGCCTGCCGCATTTTGCGGCGGCGGCTTTCCTGCTGGCGATCGCCGCACTGCTGCAGATGTTTCGAGCGGCTGAAAAATGAATGATCCCTCTGCTGTAAAGCGACTCTTCGGAGTCGCTTTTTTCGCGCAGGAAGTCGAACATTATTTCGAAAACTTTTTGAAAACTACTTGCAATTTGCAAACAGATGTGCTATTATATCGATAACGAACAAACGGACGATAATTTGGAGGGCTTTTGTATGGATATCCTGTTCGGTATGGCACTGCTGTTTGCATTCGGGTGGTTTGTTTTTGCCGCGCTGCGTCATGTCTATGTTCTGCTGGGATACCGCAGGGGAAATGTCGCCGTCGTGACCGCTACACTGACCAATCATTCTCTGCGTCGCCGCTGGTATGATCGCCGCCGCTGGTACGAGATACCCTGGACGGGCTATATGTATACCTATCGGGTCGACGGCCGAACTTATACGCTCAAGGGCTCTGTTTACGCAGCAGGGGATCGTCTGCCGCGTACCGTAGAGGTCGCGTTTCAGCGTTCCGATCCCGCATGCTGTTTCATCCCGTCTCTGCACGCGCCCGCGCAGATGCAGAGCATTGCCGTTGACCTGTGCGCCGCCGTGCTGTCTCTGGCCTTTGGCTGCCGCCTGCTCAGCTTCTGAATATCTGCTTGCATGGCGATCGACTCTGTGCTATAATGACAAAAACCGCCTTGCGGCGGCACAGAACAGGAGAGATCATTATGAATGCAGATAAGATCATGCGAATTTTTGCGGATACTGCCTATATTCGTACGGGCGGAAGCGAGCAGGAGCTGTGCTGCGCAGAATATTTGCAGCAGCAGTGCACACAGTTCGGCCTGTCGGCGCAGATCGAACCGTTTGACGTTCAGATGGCCGATATTCGGGAAGCTCGCCTTTTCATCGACGGGGTAGAGTATCCCTGCAAGGGCTACTTCAATGCCGGAAGCGGCGAGATCGAGGCACCGCTGTATTATCTGACATCGACTGACCCGTACAGTCTTTCCCTCTGCCGGGATCGCATCGTGCTGCTCGACGGCTATCTTCGACACTGGATGTATAGAGATCTGCTGGAGAACGGTGCGCTCGGCTTCATTACATACGACGGCAATATCAATTACACCGATCGCGATATCGACCAGCGTGAGCTGCGCGCTTCCGTGCATGACGGCAAGAAGATCCCGGGCGTGAACATCAATGCCAAGGATGCCGTGCAGATCGTAAACGCCGCGGCGAAGACGGCGAAGATCGTCTTGCATCAGGAGGAATACACCGGCCGATCCCGCAATGTCATCCTGGAGCTTCCCGGTGAGATTCCCGAAACCGTCACGTTCACCGCACATTACGATTCCACCTCGCTTTCGCAGGGTGCATACGACAATATGTCCGGTGCGATCGGCCTGCTGGGCATTGCGGAGCATTTCGCCACCGCGCCGCATCGGCACAGCCTGCGCTTTATCTGGTGCGGCAGCGAAGAGCGCGGCCTGCTCGGGTCGAAAGCGTATTGTGCCGCGCATGAAGAGCAGCTGAAGCAGACTGTTCTGAATATCAATCTGGATATGATCGGCTGCATCATGGGCGCATTCATTGCCTGCTGTACAGCCGAGGAAAAGCTCGTGCATTATCTGAGCTATTTCGCTTCCGAACGTGGCTGGGGGCTTTCCGCGCACCAGGATGTCTATTCCAGCGACTCTACGCCGTTTGCCGATAGCGGTATTCCCGCGATCTCCTTTGCGCGGATAGCACCGTCCAATACCGGCACGATCCATAACAGCTACGATACTGCGGCGCTGATGAACGGGGAGCAGATGGTGCGCGATATTTCCTTCATTTTGGATTTCACCGAGCGTATGGTCAATGCAGTCCGCTGTCCCGTCGCGCGCGAAATGCCCGATAACATGAAAGAAAAGCTGGATATCTATCTTTGCCGCAAGCGTGAGAAAAAATAATACAACAAATCGGCCACGGAAAGGATCCGTGGCCGATTTTTCATAAGATATTCGGAAGCTCCCGAATTTCATGCAGGAGATATTCCGGTGCCGCCTCGTTTGCCAGTTCTTCGGCGGAAAATGTAGTGGTCACAGCCGCAACATCCATACCGGCTGCATGTGCGGCGCGGATGCCGCTGATCGCATCCTCCACGACCAGACAATCGCGCGGTTCCATGCCCAAACGCCGTGCTCCCTCCAGATAGATATCCGGGAACGGTTTCTTTCTTGTGACATCCGAACCCGTCACGAGCGCCGCAAATATATCCTGTGATACGCCGATGGCCTGTAAATTGTAACGAACTTTCCGCAGGTCGGCAGCGGAGCAGATCGCAAGCGTGATCCCGTCGCGATACAGCGATCGCAGCATTTCCCCGACACCCGGGGGGACATGTGCACGTTCTTTGACCAGCTGCGCATAGTAGTCGTACGCAAGCTCCTTGATTTGCGGCGTATATACCAGACCGTGTTTTTCCGCAACACCGCCGATGAAACGATCCTCGCCCATGCCGGTAAATTCCAGAAAATCCGCATGCTGCGCCGTAACGCCGTGATCGGCCAGCGCATGTATGGCGGTTTCTCGCATAAGCGCTTCGGACTCGATCAGCACACCGTCCATGTCAAACAGAATCGCCCTGTATCGCATGCTCGCCTCACAGTGCGTCGATGACATCACGGATGCGCTGCACGCACCGCGCCTTGCCCAGGATCTGCATGACGGTGTAAAGATCGGGGGAGTTGACCTTGCCCGTAACGGCGAGGCGGATAAATGTGGAAATATCCGCGACCGTCCCCGGGAATGCATCGGGATCGGCCTTATATGCCTTCATGTCGCAGGTGAAGCCTCTGTGCACGGTGATCTGCTTGACCTTCTCAAACCAGACGGACGCATCGTCCGCTTCGTCGTAAGTCTCCAGAAATTCGGTGAGGACCGCAGCAATGATCTCTTTGTCGAATTTTTCGTCGAACTGCGGCTTTTGCAGGTACGCATCGTAGAAAAAGCCCATGTAGTCCTTTGCGTCCTTCCAGACAGCCAGATCCTTTCTCGGCTTTTTGCCGCCCCGCCCGATGGAGAGGATGGAGATCGCATACGCGCGGTCGGCTTCCAGCTTTTCGGCAAAATCGGGGTCGAATTCCTGCGCCCATGCGCTCAACTGCGCATAAACGTCTTCGGCACTCATGCGGGAGATGACATTTTTCGATACGTCGATCAGCTTCGCATAGTCGAACAGACTTCCCGCAGGATTGAGCTTTTTGGGGCTGAACTTGAATGCGTCGATGGGCGCATCGGGATTTGCTCTGCGCCAGTCTTCGAAATTCGAATTGAGGATAGTCATGATGTATTCCCGCACCGCGCTGATGGGGAAGCCCTCGGCCTTGTAATAGGTCAGCGCCAGTTCGGGGTCCTTGCGCTTGCTGAGCTTACGCTTTGAATTGCCGTCCATTTTCATCAGCGGCCCGATGTGTACATATTTGGGCAGCTTAAAGCCGAGCGCGGCGAACAGCTGGATGTGGAAGGGGAGCGTGGCCATCCATTCATCGCCGCGGACGACATGCGTGGTGTGCATCAGATGATCGTCCACAGCATGTGCGAAGTGATAGGTTGGGATGCCGTCGGATTTCAGCAGGACGTGGTCGATATTGTTTTCCGTGATCGTGAGCTTGCCTTTGACCAGATCGTCGAATTTGAACTGGTGCTCGATCGAGCCTTCACTGCGGAAGCGAAGCACCCATTCCTTACCGGCTTCGATCTGCGCGCGGATCTCTTCCAGACTGCGGTCGCGCCAGACGGCGTACTCGCCCCAGTAGCCGAAATTGTCCTTGCGCGCTTCCTGTGTTTCGTGCATCGCAGCCAGTTCTTCTTCGGTGCAGAAACAGGGATATGCTTTTCCCTCGCTTACCAGTTTTTTTGCGAATACATGATAGATATCGGCTCTGCACCGCTGGCGATACGGGCCGTAATCGCCGCTGTCGCCGTCAATGGTCGCGCCTTCGTCAAAGCAGATGTCATAGTGCTTCAGTGTGTTGATCAAAACCTCGACCGCGCCCGGAACCTCGCGCTTCGCATCGGTATCTTCCACACGAAGGAACAGCACGCCGCCGCTTTGATGGCTCATGCGCTCGGAGATCGTTCCCTGTACCAGATTGCCCAGATGGACAAATCCGGTGGGGGAGGGCGCCATGCGGGAAACGACCGCGCCCTCGGGGAGCACGCGGGCGGGGAAACGCGCCTCGATCTGCTCGGGCGTCTGTGTCACCTCGGGAAACAGCAATTGCGCTAATGCCTGATGATCCATAAATCCTACCTCGAAATTCTATATTTTCGGAAACGGGACAAACCGCCCGCTTTCATGACCGTTCCATATCATCATACCACAGCTTTTCGGATAAATCAATTGCCGCATCCCGAAAAAGTAAAAATCGGCGCGCTTTTCGGAGCGCGGAAGGATCCGGTCTGCTGTCGTGCACTGTCCCGCTTGACAGATACACGGTGCGGTGCTACAATGAAAAAAATTGAGGAGGGAATAACCATGACAATGTGCGCCTTGTCCTGCTTTGCCGCGCAGTTCATCCTGTATTGGTACCCTTGGGATGGGCTTGCATTGTCATGTGCTTTTTTCCGCAGTTAAGCGAGGATACGGTGCATTACGGTGTAAGCCCCCGTCGGTTTGCACCGATTTTTTATACAGAGAGGGATCACTATGGAACGAACGGAATTGTTGACAGCCTACTACGAGCAATATGACGAAGACGGCCGACTTTGCTCGCGCCATGGCTCGGTGGAATATCTGACCACCATGCGCTATATCGAAAAGTATCTGCGGACGGGGATGCGCATCCTGGAAGTCGGAGCCGGAACGGGTCGCTATAGCCACGCGCTGGCCGGAAATGGTTATGCAGTCGATGCCGTGGAGCTGGTGCAGCATAATATCGACATTTTCCGCGCCCATACGCGGGAAGGGGAGAATGTTCACATTCGCCAGGGCGATGCGCTGGATCTGTCTGCGTTCGCGGATGCGACATTTGACATGACGCTTGTCCTCGGGCCGATGTATCACCTGTTCCGTGCCGAAGATCAGAAGCGTGCGCTCTGCGAAGCGATCCGCGTTACGAAGGCGGGCGGCATCATCATGGCGGCCTATTGCGGAAACGATGCCACCATGGTGCAGTATTGCTTCGGACAGGGAAAGCTGCTCGAACCGCACTATCGGCATCTGGTCGACCTGACGACATTCAAAGCCGCTGCTGACCCTGCCGAGCTGTTCATGCTCTACCGTCGGGAGGATATTGCGGCGCTGACGCAAGACCTGCCCGTTGAACGGCTGCATTATGTCGGAACGGACATGGCCACCCACTATATGCGCGAGACGGTCGATGCGATGGAAGACGAGCTGTTCGAACTGTACCTGAAGTACCACTTTTCTATCTGTGAAAGGCAGGATATGGTTGGTGTATCGCATCATATTCTGGACGTTCTGCGAAAAAATCTTGCATAATCGACACGGCTGTGCTAAAATAAGGAAAATATCGAAAAAGGAAGTTCGTTTATGAGCGAGATCATTGCGGAAACACCGAAAAAACGGATGCTCTCCGGCATCAAGCCGTCGGGAGATCTGACGTTGGGGTCGTATCTCGGCGCGGTGAAAAACTGGGCCGAGCGCGCCGACCTGTACGACTGCTTTTACTTCATGGCAGACATGCATGCCATCACCGTGCGCCAAAACCCCGCCGACCTGCGCCGCCGCACGCTTGAGCAGCTCGCGCAGTATATCGCCTGCGGCCTTGATCCCGAGAAAAACACGCTTTTTATCCAAAGCCATGTACACCAGCACGCCGAGCTCGGCTGGGTGCTGGACTGCTATGCCATGTTTGGGGAGCTTTCGCGCATGACGCAGTTTAAGGATAAGTCCGCCAAAAACGCCGACAATATCAACGGCGGATTGTTTACCTATCCTGCGCTGATGGCGGCGGATATTTTGCTGTATCAGCCCGATCTTGTGCCCGTCGGCGAAGATCAGAAACAGCATGTTGAGCTGACCCATGTCATTGCCCGCCGCTTTAACGGAATTTACGGCGATGTGTTCAAAATTCCGGAGCCGTTCGTGCCCAAGGTCGGCG
>CAZIGE010000029.1:0-23699 GCA_964538475.1 uncultured Oscillospiraceae bacterium
CAAGCATGGCGGCATCAGCGAGACCATCACCGTTCGCCGCGTTTCCTACGGCGTCGGCTGTGAGAAGGTTTTCCCGCTGCACTCTCCCAATGTGGCTATGATCGAGACTGTCCGCAAGGGCAAGGTGCGTCGCGCCAAGCTGTACTATCTGCGTGATCGCTTCGGCAAGGCTGCCAAGGTCAAGGAGAGAGTCTGAGTTAATCGAATAAAAAAAGAGGGGAATACCCTCTTTTTTTATTTGCTATTTGTCCGAACAGCGTGTATAATGATACTAATACAGATTTTGCAGACCCTGGAGGAAAACGACCTTGGAGGAACGAACCAATCAAAGCATGCAGGAGCGCCGCAGCACGGCCGCGCAGCGGCTTTTCCGTGAGATCAAAGAGATCGTGACTGTGCTGGTCATTTTTATGCTGGTATACATTCTTTGCTTTCGCGTTGTCGTTGTGGTGGGCGACTCCATGTATGACACGCTGGTGGAGGGCGATCGGCTGCTGCTGGTGAGCAATGTGCTCTATCCGAACCCGAAATACGGCGATATCGTCGTTATCAGCAAAGACAGTTTCCGAAACGGCGAGTGCATTGTCAAGCGCGTCATTGCCACGCAGGGGCAGACCGTGGATATCGACTTTACGACCGGGGCGGTCTATGTCGACGATGTGCTTCTGGAAGAAAGCTATATTTACTCGCAGACGAAGCTGTTTGAGGGCGTAACATTCCCGCTGACGGTTTCCGACGGCTGCCTGTTCGTGATGGGAGATAACCGCATGGACTCCAAGGACAGCCGCAGCCCCGAGATCGGACTGATCGACAAACGCGAGGTGCTGGGGAAGGCCGTGCTGCTGATCTTCCCGGGGCAGGACGATGCAACGCAGCGGCGGGATCTGTCCCGCATCGGAGGGCTGTATGGATCCTAATTCCATGAATATTCAGTGGTATCCCGGCCACATGACCAAAACACGCAGGCAGATGGAGCAGGATCTCAGGCAGGTCGATGCTGTCTGCGAGATCGTCGATGCGCGCATTCCGTATGCGAGCCGCAACCCCGATATCGACAGTATCTGCGCGGGAAAGCCGCGCATTCTGGTGCTCAATCGCATGGATCTTGCCGATCCGGCGGCAACGCGCCGCTGGGAGGCGCATTTCAGAAGCAGGGGCATGGTCGTGCTCAGCACCGATTGTAAGACGCGGCGCGGAATCGGTGAGTTTCCGTCTGCTGCGCAGACTGCCTGCGCGGAAAAGCTCGCCCGCGATGCCGCGCGTGGCATGAAACGTCCGCTGCGTGTTATGATCGTGGGTATTCCCAATGTCGGCAAATCGACGCTGATCAATCAGATCGCGGGGAAAAAAGGTGCGAAGGCAGAGAACCGCCCGGGCGTGACGCGCGGCAAACAGTGGGTCACGGTCAATTCTTCGCTGCTGCTTCTGGATACGCCGGGCATTTTGTGGCCGAAGTTTGAAGACCCCGTTGTCGGGCAGCTGCTCGCCTTCACGGGCGCAGTCAAAGAAGATGTGCTGGACATCGAAGAACTGGCCGCGCAGCTGATAGCTCTGCTTTGGCAGCGCTATCCCGAAAAGATCCGCGAGCGCTACGGCATCGACTGCACGGCGGACGCGGCAGGTTGGGAGCTTTTGGAGGCAGCCGGGAGAAAACGCGGATTTTTGCTTGCGCGCGGTGAGATCAATATGGAGCGGACGGCGAAAGTGCTGCTGGATGAATTCCGAAGCGGCAAGCTCGGCTGCCTGACCCTGGAAGAGCCGGAGGATACGGAACATGCCTGAACTGAAGAATATGTGGCAGATCGAGCAGGAGCATTATGCACGCGGCGTGCGTGTCATCTGCGGCGTGGATGAGGCGGGGCGCGGCCCGCTGGCAGGGCCTGTATGCGCAGCAGCCGTGATACTGCCTCCCGAAACGATCATACCCGGATTGGACGACAGTAAAAAGCTGTCCGATAAACGCCGCAGAGAGCTTTTTCCCGTGATCTGCGAGACGGCGCTCAGCTATGGCATTGCATTTGCCACGCACGAAGAGATCGACGAGTGGAATATCCTGCAGGCGACCTTCCTTGCCATGGAACGCGCGCTGGCGCAATTAAATGTTACGCCTGAGCTTGCACTGATCGACGGCAATCGACAGAAGGATTTTGGTATAAATGTAGAAACGGTGGTGAAAGGCGACAGCCGAAGCGCGAATATCGCCGCAGCCTCCGTGCTGGCCAAAGTGACCAGAGACGATCTCATGATCGAAATGGCAGCCCGCTATCCGCAGTACGGCTTCGATATCCATAAAGGCTACGGCACGAAGGCACATTATGAGGCACTTCGCCGTTATGGCCCGTGTCCGATCCACCGTATGACCTTTTTGAAAAAACTGTATGGGCAGGAGCAGGCTTGAGGGTGCCTGGGGCGAGGCGCTTGCTGCGCAGTATCTGCGCGACCGCAAATATACGATCGTGGCCTCCAATTATCACAGCCGTTTCGGGGAGATCGACCTGATCGCACAAAATAAGACAGATCTGGTATTTGTCGAGGTCAAGCTGCGTAAAAATGCCGACTTTGCCCGCGCATCGGACTATGTCGATCGCCGCAAGCAGGATCGTATCCGCGTCACTGCGTCGATCTACCTTTCACGCTATCCGACCACGTTGCAGCCGCGTTTTGATGTGATCGAGATATACGCGCCGCAGGGGCACGAGACAGCCGTGCCCGAAATCTATCATATGGAGGATGCTTTTCAATGAATTTTCCCGTGTTTGACCTGCATTGCGATACAGCTCTGAAGCTGCTTGCTCCCGAAGTCACCGCCAACGGCGGCCTGCTGTGCAACAGCCTTCATATCGATCTGGAACGTGCGGGCAAGCTCCCGGGCTATTGCCAGTGCTTTGCCTGCTTCACTACGCCCGATATGGAAGCGTGGATGCATAAAAAGCCTGTGGATGTTTTCGAACGGGAGCTTTCCGTGATCGTCGGCCAGATGCAGATGCATGCCGATAAAATTCGACAGGCGTTCTCTGCCGAAGAAGTCGAGGAAAATCGGAAAAAAGGCATCATGTCGGGAATTTTGACCATTGAAGGCCCGGCGGGCTTCGACTATGACCCGGAAATGCTCGAAATGCTGAAAAAGATCGGGTTTTCCTTATCCACGCTCGGCTGGAATGAAAAAAATCCGCTGATCGGCTCGCATGTTACCGGAGGCGGGTTGACCGACCGTGGACGCGCATACATAAAAGAAGCACAGCGCTGCGGCATCCTGATCGATGTGAGCCATTGCAGCGACGAGGGATTTTGGGATATCCAGCGCGTCACGGAAAAGCCGATCCTTGCCAGCCATTCGAACAGCCGCGCCGTCTGCGACAACAGCCGCAATCTGACGGACGATATGTTCTGTGCGATCATGGAAACAGACGGCGTTGCGGGCTTCAACCAGTGTGCGCCCTTCGTAGGCGAAGCGCCTACGCTCGATACGGTCTGTGACCATATATTCCACTTGCTTGAGCTGGACCCCGAAGGGCGGCACATCGCACTCGGCGGCGATCTGGACGGATGCAAAGTCCTGCCCGACGGGTTCGACGGCGTGCAAAGTTACCCCGCTCTGGCGCAGAAACTCCTTGCGCGGGGCGCGGGAGAGAAGATCGTCGGTAATATTTTCTGGAATAACGCAATGGAGGTGTTTTCCCATGCTGTATCTGTCCTGTAAAAACAGGTACGATACGTATACGGCGTATCGCGCGCTGTGCGGCGATACCGCCCCCGACGGCGGCCTGTTCACCCCGTTTCGTCTGCCGAAATTCGATGAAAAGGCGGTGGGTGCACTCGCGGATAAGCGCTTTTCCGCGAATGTTGCCGATGTTCTGAACACGCTTTTCGGCGCAAAGCTGACGCCGCAGGCGGTGGATGCGATCCTTGGCCGGGATTTTGCCCGCTACAGCACCATGAATCATCACGTTGCGATCGCGCAGCTGTGGCACAATGCATCCGGAGATTTCGAAAGCACCGTTCGGGCGCTTTCCGATGCGCTGCGCCCGGATCTACCTTCCGCACCCCCGACACAATGGATGCAGCTTGCCGCGCGCATCGCTGTTATCATGGCTTTTTACGGGCGACTGCTGTCGGATGGTGTGCTGAAAGCAGGGGAGCAGTTCGATATCGCGGCTCCCATCGGCGATTTTTCCATGCCTATGGCGGCTTGGTTCGCGCGCCACATGGGGCTTCCTGTTCGGATCATTATTTTCGGCTGCAATGAAAACAGCGGCATGTGGGATCTGATGAATCTGGCCGATCTGCCGACAGGCGAAACGGTCGTGGAAACACTGACCCCTTTGTGCGATCACTGCGTCCCGCGCGCTGCGGTGCACCTGATCTATCATGTCCTCGGCTGCGAGGAAGCGCTGCGCTTTGATGCGATCTGCCAAAAGGGGAGACATTACGCGCCGCCTGAGGAAGCATACGAGTCGCTTCGCAGCGGATGGTTCGCTGCGGTTTCCAGCATTTCCCGCATCGACAATGTCATGCGCAATGTCTACAGCACGTCGCGCTATATCCTCAGCCCCTATGATGCGCTGGCCTACGGCGCGCTGATGGATTACCGCTCCAAATCCGGCCAGGGGAGCACCTGCCTGCTTCTGTCGGAGCGCTGCCCCCTTTGCGACGACAAGACCGTCGCCTACGCGCTCGGGATCGGCACGGATGAGCTGCGCGCGCGTATGGAAGATCGATAGGAGCGCGCGATGGCACTGTATGCGATCGGCGATCTTCATCTGTCGCTGAGCACGGCAAAACCGATGGACATTTTCGGTGGGAACTGGGTCGGGCATATGGACAAGCTGGAAAGTCGACTTGCCTGCATCACGCCGTCCGATACCACGGTTTTACTGGGCGATCTGAGCTGGGCGACCGGGCTGGAAGAGGCGGTGCCGGATTTCGCCTGGATCGATCGGCATATCCCGGGAAGAAAGCTCATTTTGAAAGGCAACCACGATTACTGGTGGAATACGGCGGCGAAATTTACGCGATTTTGCACAGAAAACGGATATGAGGGGTTCTCGCTGCTCAACAATAACTGCTTTTTCTACGATGACTTTGCCATCTGCGGAACACGCGGCTGGTTTTTCGAGGAGGAGCGCAGCGGCGCGCATGACGAAAAGGTCTTCAAACGGGAGCTGCTGCGTCTGGAAGCTTCACTGAAAGCGGCAGGTGAAAAGGAAAAGCTCGTATTCCTCCATTATCCGCCTCGCTACAGGGGCTATACCTGTGACGAGATCCTGGCACTTCTGGCGCAATACGGCGTTCGTCGCTGCTTTTACGGCCATTTGCACGGCGCGAGCCAGCGCCTTGCGATGGAAGGTCTGCACGGCGGCGTGGAATTTAGCCTCGTTTCGGCGGATTTTCTGGATTTTCATCCTTATTTGGTACTTGCGTAAAGAATTTTACAAAAAAGTGTGGACATTTCGGCACGTTTCTGCTAGAATATAACGGTTGTAAAAAATAGTATACTACAGCTGCGTATGCAGACTGCTTTAGGAGGACTGGACATATGAATGTCAAGAACATCGAACGTAACGGCAATGAAACTACCATCATCGTCGAGATCGACCGCGAACTGATGGAAAAGGGCGTGAACGCCGCTTATCTCAAGCAGCGCAAGGATATTATGATCCCCGGTTTCCGCAGAGGAAAGGCGCCCCGCAAAATGATCGAGAGCATGTACGGCCCCCACGTTTTCTATAACGACGGCCTGGATGAGATCTTCCCGGAGATCTATCAGTACGCCGTGGTCGAGCAGGGCGTGAAGGCTGTCGGCCGCCCCAATCTGACCGATCTGGATATCAGCGAAGATCATATCGTGACCCTCACCCTCACAACCGAAGTATATCCCGAGGTGACGCTCGGACAGTACAAAGGTCTGGAGGTCGAAAAAGGCGAGCCTGCCGTGACCGATGCACAGGTCGAAGCAGAGCTGGCCCGCATGGCGCAGAATGTTGCTTCTACCGAGAATGTCGAGCGTGAGGCGCAGATGGGCGATACCGCCAACATCGATTACGAAGGCTTTGACAACGGCGTGCCCTTTGACGGCGGTAAGGGCGAAGGATTTGACCTGAAGCTCGGCTCCGGGCAGTTCGTCCCCGGATTTGAAGAGCAGATCGTCGGCATGCAGATCGGTGAGGAAAAGGATATCGACATCACTTTCCCCGAGAACTACCACGAGGGTCTTGCGGGAAAGCCCGTTGTGTTCCATGTGAAGCTGAATAAGCTGTCCCTTACCATCGTCCCCGAGATCGACGACGAGCTGGCCAAGGACGTTTCCGAATTCGACACGCTGGACGAGCTGAAGGCCGATATCCGCGCCAAGGCACTGGAAAATGCGCAGAAGCAGATCGACTCCGCTTTTGAACAGGCTTGCGTGGAAAAGGCTGCCGACGCGACCGAAGTCGACATGCCCAAGGCACTGATCGAGGCCGAGCTGGATAACCAGATGGAGCGCTTTGCCTATCAGCTGCAAATGAGCGGCTATTCCATGGAGCAGTATGCCCAGATGATGGGCGGCGATGTTGCTACCATGCGTAACGCTTTCCGTCCCGCCGCAGAGAAGCAGGCGAAGGTGAACGTCGTTCTGGCTGCCATCGTCGAGGCGGAGCAGATCACCGTTTCCGAGGAAGAGATCAACGCCGAATACGAAGATCTGGCTAAGAATTACTCCATGGATGTGGAAAAGGTCAAGTCCATGGTGCCCTCCGATGAGATCAAATCGGGCCTGGAGACGCGCAAGGCGGTCAAGGTCGTCGTAGACAATGCGAGCGCTGTTGCGCCCAAGGCCGAAGAAAAAACCGAGGAATAATTTTCCTTCGGAATGGTTACAATGTTTCGAACCCCAAGAAAGGAGACATTACCGTGCCTTTAATTCCCTATGTTGTGGAGCAGACTGGCCGCGGCGAACGCAGCTATGATATTTTCTCCCGACTGCTGAACGACCGTATCATTTTCCTGTCCGAAGAGGTCAACGACGCGACTGCGTCGCTCGTTGTTGCGCAGTTGCTGTACCTTGAGGCACAGGATCCCGATAAGGATATCCAGTTCTATATCAACAGCCCCGGCGGCAGCGTCACGGCAGGCATGGCGATATACGACACGATGCAGTACATCAAGTGCGATGTCGCGACGATCTGTGTCGGTATGGCTGCATCGATGGGCGCGTTCCTGCTCGGCGCAGGCGCAAAGGGCAAGCGTATGGCGCTGCCCAATGCGGAGATCATGATCCACCAGCCCTCCGCGGGCACGCAGGGTCAGATCACAGATATGGCGATCCATATGCAGCGCCTGCAAACGATCAAAGAGCGCATGAACCGCATCCTTGCCGAAAATACCGGCAAAAGTGTGGAAGAGGTCACAGCGGCCTGCGAACGCGATCATTTCATGACGGCAGAGGAAGCCCTGGTCTTTGGCCTGGTGGACCGCGTGCTGGAGCATCATTAAGGCGAAAGCGAAAGGCGGTACTACCGAATGCCCAAAAAGGAAAATGAACTTGTTTGTTGCAGTTTCTGCGGCAAACGGGAAAATCAGGCCAGACTGATCGCCGGCCCGGGCGTGTATATTTGCAGCGACTGCGTGCAGACATGCTGCGACCTGCTGCACGAAGACCGCAGCGTTGCCGATATGCCGGATAAGCTGCCGACGCCTATGCAGATGAAAGCCTATATGGACGGCTATATCATCGGGCAGGAGGATGCCAAAAAGGCACTCAGCGTTGCCGTTTATAACCACTATAAGCGGATCTATCTCAGCGGTGACTCCGATATCGAGCTGCAAAAGAGCAATATCCTTCTGATCGGCCCGACGGGATCCGGCAAGACCCTGTTCGCGCAAACGCTGGCCAAAATACTGGATGTGCCGTTTGCCATCGCGGATGCGACCACGCTTACCGAGGCGGGCTACGTCGGAGATGACGTGGAGAATATTCTGGTGCGCCTGCTTCAGGCAGCCGACTATGATGTGGATGCGGCCGAGCGCGGCATCATCTACATCGACGAAATGGATAAGATCGCCCGCAAAAGCGAAAATACTTCTATCACCCGCGATGTTTCCGGCGAAGGTGTGCAGCAGGCTTTGCTGAAGATCCTGGAAGGGACGGTCGCCGGTGTGCCGCCTCAGGGTGGCAGAAAGCATCCGCAGCAGGAGCTGGTGCAGATGGATACGAGCAATATCCTGTTTATCTGCGGCGGCGCATTCGATGGCCTGGATAAGATCATCGAACAGCGGACCGACCGCTCGGCCATCGGCTTCGATGCCCCCGTTAAAAGCAGACAAAAGCGCGATGTCGGACAGATCTTCGCGCAGGTGCAGCCGCATGATCTGCTGAAATTCGGCATTATTCCAGAGCTTGTGGGAAGACTTCCGATCATCACCACCATGGAGAGCCTGAAAAAGGAAGACCTGGTGCGTATATTGAAAGAGCCGAAAAATGCGCTGGTCAAGCAGTATACCAGACTTCTGGAAATGGACGGCGTAGAGCTGGAAGTTCGCGAGGATGCGCTGGAGGCCATCGCGCAGAAGGCGCTGGATCGCCAGATCGGCGCGCGTGGACTGCGCGCGGTCATGGAATCGGTGATGACGGATATTATGTTCCGCATCCCTTCCGACCTTGCGATCCGAAAGGTCATCATCACGGCGCAGACCCTGGAAGGCAACGAGCCGGAAATCATTCGCGACGAAGCAAATCCCCGTTCGCCGCTGCGTACACAGTAACGGATACTCCGACAGGAGGATCTATCGTATATCTGAAAAGGGGGTAGGAAGCTACCCCCTTTTTCGTAAAGTTGGTGAAATATGAGTGAAAAATGGAGCTCCGGGGTTCTGCCGGTGATGGCGCTTCGCGGCCTGACGGTCTTCCCGGAACAGACAGTACATTTTGATATCGGCCGTCCGCAGTCGATAAAGGCTTTGGAATCGGCCATGAAAGCAGATCAATACCTGTTTCTTGTGCCGCAACGGGATCTGACGATCGACAATCCCACGGAGCATGATCTGTATCCGATCGGTACGGTCGCGAAGGTCAAGCAGGTGCTGCGTTCCCCCGGCGATACGCTGCGTGTGCTTGTCGGCGGCGTTTGTCGTGCGCGCATTGCGCAGATCATACAGACCGAACCGTTTTATCTGTGCGGCATTGAGGCCGTCGACGAGCAGGAGGCTTCCGATTCCGTCCGCAACCACGCGCTGTGCCGCAAGGCAAATATGCTCTACGGTATCTACTGTGAGCTCTCCGAGCAGCAGGTGCAGGCCACGCAGCTTCGGATGCTGGCGTGTGACAAGGCCGGATTTATCGCCGACTGCATCGCGCAGAATTCCTCCATGGACTACCAGGACAAGGCAAAACTCCTTTGCCAGCTGAATCCCGTGCGCCGTCTGGAGCAGACGATCCTGCTGCTCAACCGCGAAGTCGAGATGCTGCAACTGGAAGCCGATATTCAGGAAAAGACCCACGAGGCCATTGACCGCAACCAGAAGGAGTATTACCTGCGCGAGCAGATGCACGTCATCCGCGAGGAACTTGGCGAAACGGACGAGCAGGAGGAATTCGACGAATACCGCACTGCGATCCGCAGACTGGCTCTGCCGGAAGAGTCGGAAAAAAAGCTTCTGAAAGACGTTGACCGCCTGCAAAAGCAGCCGTTCGGCTCGTCCGAAGCTTCCGTTTTGCGAAATTATCTGGATGTCGTGCTGGAACTGCCGTGGAACAAGGCGACGAAGGAACGTCTGGATATTGCACAGGTTCGAAAAACGCTCGATAAAGACCATTTCGGTATGGAAAAGGTGAAGCAGCGCATTCTCGAAACCATTGCGGTTCGCCGCATCGCGCCGTCTGCGCCGCCGCAGATCCTCTGCCTCGTCGGCCCTCCCGGCGTGGGAAAAACTTCCATAGCCTACTCCGTCGCGAGAAGCCTCAATCGAAAAATGGCGCGCATCTCCCTCGGCGGTGTGCATGATGAGGCCGATATCCGCGGACACCGTAAGACTTACGTCGGCGCGATGCCCGGCCGTATTCTGACGGCATTGACACAGGCAGGCAGCAACAACCCCGTTCTTCTGCTGGATGAGATCGACAAAATGGGCGCGGATTATCGCGGCGACCCCGCTGCGGCGCTGCTTGAGGTGCTCGACAGTGAGCAGAACCGCACATATCGCGATCATTTTCTGGAGATCCCGTTTGACCTGAGCCGCGTCATGTTCATCACGACGGCGAATTCCGTCGATACGATCGCGCGGCCGCTGCTCGACCGCATGGAAGTGATCGAGCTGGGTTCCTATACTGGTGAGGAAAAGGTGCGCATCGCACTGGATCACCTTGTACCCCGACAGCTTCGGGAGCACGGCCTGAAAAGATCCCAGCTGAAAATCACCGAGGAAGCCATCCGCGAGACGATCGACGGTTACACCAGAGAATCCGGGGTGCGCACACTGGAGCGGTGCATCGCACAGATCTGCCGTAAGGCGGATATGGCGTATGCCGAGCACAGTGATACGAAGAAGATCACCGTAACGTCCGATAACCTGTCGGATTATCTGGGAGCGCGCCGTTACCTGCCAGCCGATCTGTCTGCACGCGATGAGGTCGGGCTGGTCACCGGGCTTGCCTGGACATCCGTCGGCGGCGAAACGCTGGAAGTCGAGGTCAACGTGATGGACGGCAGCGGGAAGCTGGAATTGACGGGAAATCTCGGCGATGTGATGAAGGAATCTGCACACGCCGCGTACAGTTATATCCGTGCAAATGCACAGAAGCTGGGCATTGCCCCCGATTTCTATAAAACGCGCGATATTCATGTGCATTTCCCCGAGGGTGCTGTCCCGAAGGACGGCCCGTCGGCCGGTGTAACGGTTTGTACGGCCATGGTTTCCGCGCTGACCGATACCCCGGTACATCGCGATGTGGCTATGACGGGCGAGATCTCGCTGCGCGGGCGTGTGCTGGCCATCGGAGGACTGAAAGAAAAAACGGCGGCCGCGCTGCGCCACGGCATCCACACCGTCATCATACCCTACGATAACATACGCGATCTGGACGAGATCGATCAGACCATTCGCAACGCTCTGAACTTCGTTCCCGTGCAGTACATGGACGCGGTGCTGGAAACGGCACTGCTGCATACACATCAAACGCAAACAGCCGTTCTTGCGGAGCTTCCCGTGGAGCGTCGCGCAAGAGTCGGCACGGCGGGCATCCGCCAGTAAGGACTGCCTATGAACCTGAACAAAGCCGAATTCCTGATCTCGGCGGCATCCGTGAAGGACCTGCCGAAAATGCGCTTGCCGGAGATCGCCTTTGCGGGCAAATCCAATGTTGGGAAATCCTCCGTGATCAATCGTCTCCTGAATCGGAAAAATTTCGCCCGTGTGGGGGATAAGCCGGGAAAAACCATTCACGTCAATTATTTTTTGATCGATCAGAAAGCCTATTTTGTCGATCTGCCCGGATATGGCTATGCCAAAGTCTCGCAGGCGGAAAAAGAACGCTGGGGCAAGCTGATGGAGGATTATTTTGCGGCGGGTCGCATCGATCTCGGTATTCTGATCGTGGACGCGCGCCACGCGCCCACCAATAACGATATCACCATGGCATCCTGGTTCATCGAGAGCGGGTGCCCGTTCGTTGTGGTGGCCAATAAGCTCGACAAGCTCAAAAAGAGCGAGATCGCGCCGAATTTGGAGACGATCCGCGAAGATCTCGCGCTGCCCGCATCTTGCACGCTCCTTCCGTTCTCGGCGGAAAAGGGGACTGGCAAAGATGAATTGCTGCGCATGATCTTTGCCGCTGTCGAAAACAGATGAAAACAATGGCAGGGACGGTCGCCGGAACCATCCCTGCCATTGTTTTCAAAAAATTTATACAAATTTGCTCTGCCATGTGGTATAATCCGCAAAGAACAAACTGCGGTGACGAAACGGAGGTGCCGGAATGACCGCGAAGCATAAAAAGATCGTTGCAGCAGCGGCATTTCTGATCTTTCTGCTGTTTTGCACTTTGGTCACCTATTATATTGGCGTGCCGATGATCCGCCTTGCGAAGGAGCCGATGCAGTTTCGCGCATGGGTCGACGCACACGGCATCTGGGGCAGGATCATTTTTGTCGGCATGGTCATTTTGCAGGTAGTCGTGGCTTTCATCCCGGGCGAACCAATCGAGCTGGCAGCGGGTTATGCTTTCGGCTTTTGGGAGGGGACGCTTCTGACGATGCTCGGCTTCCTGATCGGAAGCTGGCTCATTTTCCTGCTGGTGAAGCGCTTCGGCGTGAAGCTGGTCGAGGTTTTCTTTGCACCCGATAAGATCGAACGATTTGCCTTTCTGAAAGACCCACGCCGCGCGGAAGCGCTGGCCTTTATCCTGATGCTCATTCCGGGAACGCCCAAGGATTTTCTGAGCTATTTTGCGGGGCTGACCCCGCTGAAGCTCGGAAGATGGCTCGGCATCGTCGCAATTGCACGCATCCCGTCGCTCATCACCTCCACGGCGACCGGTGCGGCCGCCGGTGTGAAGAATTATATCCTCACCGCCGTGATGCTGGTCGTAATGATCGTGCTGACCGCAGCGGGACTGCTCTACTATCGCCGCATATGCAAGCAGGAGCAACAAAAGAAATAGAAAGATCCGACCCGCGATCGTTCGCAAGGGTCGGATCTTTGCATATTTTTGCGAAACCATCGCGTGACGCAGCGGGAAGGGGACCGTTATGCTTCGGCACCGATCGCCTGCTTCAGCGCACGCGCGAGCTGGTCGGGGCAGGAGGTGTTCTTCGCGCCGCAGGTCGTACCCTCCAGACGGGCGATCACGGTATGGACATCCATACCCTCCACGAGAGAGCCGATTCCCTTCAGATTGCCGTTGCAGCCGCCAAGAAAGCGGACATTTTTCAAGATATTGTCCTCGATCTCAAAAAAGATCTGCTGGGAACAGGTGCCCTGTGTCTTATATTCGTAAGTCATGGGTTCTCATCCTTTCTTTCGTTTCTGATGTTATCATTATACGATATCCTGTCAAGGGATGCAAGAGAATTATTTGCCCGAATTCGGTTATCCTATGGTATAAAAACCGAAGGAGTGCATGATTCATGAACGATCAAAACGATTCGGATATGAAAGAGCAGGAACGGCAGCAGGTGGTGGAGCTCGGCTCCGATCTGACCAGATCGAAACGGGGGAATATCTATACCCTGACGATCATCGGGCAGGTAGAGGGGCATCAGGTCGCACCGGAAACGGTAAAAACGACAAAATACGAGCACATTTTGCCCCTGCTCGCGGGAATTGAGGAAAGCGACGAGATCGACGGGCTGTTGCTTCTGCTGAATACCGTCGGCGGCGATATCGAGGCGGGACTTGCCATTGCTGAGATGATCGCGGGAATGAAAAAACCGACGGTATCTCTCGTGCTCGGCGGGGGACATTCCATCGGCATTCCTCTGGCGGTGTGCACAAGAAAAAGCTTTATCACGCCGACCGCCAGCATGACCGTCCATCCGGTGCGCATGACGGGGCTGGTCGTCGGTGCGCCGCAGACTTTCCGCTATTTTCAGCGCATTCAGGAGCAGATCGCCGATTTTGTCACCGAAAATTCCGCGATCAGCCGCGAAAAATTCGAAAGCTATATGATGGCGACGGGCGAGATCGCGACGGATGTCGGAACGATCCTATACGGAAAGGAAGCGGTCGCATCGGGGCTGATCGACAGCTTGGGTGGCCTGAAGGATGCGCTTCGCGCTCTGCATAAAATGATCGATGCGGAAAAGCGACGAAAAAGAACGAAATAAAATACCCGTAAGGGCTGGAAATTCCCCGCGCCATGTGTTACAATGACAGATACGTGCAAAACCTGTATGGAAACGGAGGAAACGGGCGTGGAGATCCTGAAAAGCATATGCTACGGACTGGTCTGCGGTCTTTCGGAGTTTTTCCCGATCTCCGTTTCGGCGCATCGGAGCCTGTTTTGCCTGCTGACGGGTACGACGAGTGATGCCGGCCTGCGCTTTTTCGCGCATTGCGGCTGCCTGTTCGCGGTACTGCTGTGCTATGCGCGGCAGGTGAAGCATATTCGGCGCGAAGTGCGTATCGCAGGGGCAAAAGAGCATCGCAGGATGCGCCAGCCGGATCGGCGCGCCGTGGTCCGGGCGCGAACCGTTCTGTACGCCTGTATCCCCATGGTGCCGGGAATTTTAATAAGCGGGAAAACCGCCGCGCTCTCGCAGCAGCTGTGGCTGATGGCGCTGCTTCTGTTTGCAAACGGAATGCTGCTGTATATCCCGCAGTTTTTGCCCGACGGCGAGTTGGACGAGCGTCGATTGACACCGCTGGACGGTATTTTATTCGGTGTTTGCAATGCGATTTCTGTATTACCCGGTATTTCACGCGTATCCACCGTGCTGCTTGCCGGGCAGATACGCGGATTGCAGCGCGAGCATACATTTGAGCTTTCCTGTATGCTCGCGATCCCGTGGCTTTGTGCCATGCTCGTGGCGGATCTTATCGCATGGTTCGCGGCCGGTATCTCGGGCGGGATATTGTTCTGGCTCGGTGCGCCGGCGGCAGCGCTGGCGGCGTTCGGCGCAGCTTGCGGCGCAATCACGGCCATGCGCTTTCTTTCGGTGCGTATCGGATTTCATGCATTTTCCTTTTACTGCTGGGGCATAAGCTTTGCCTGCATGCTATTTTATCTCATGATTTGACGGGAGGAACTTATGGCAGAACAGAAAAAACGCTCTCAGGCGCAGAAAGCAGCTTCCAGAGCGAAGTCGTCCGGCAAAAAGTCCGTTAAAAAAAGCAACACAGCCGCTAAAACACGGGAGGATAGCGACCGTGTTCGCATTCCCGCACGGCTGGTCTCGTCTGCGGTCTGTCTGGTCGCTTTCGTCGTTCTGCTGGTCATGTTTTTACAGCCCGGCGGCGCACTGCTCGACCCAATCCACGACCTGATCCTGGGATTGTTCGGAACGGTCAGCTTTTACATAAGCATCCCCGCGGTTTTGTATCTGTTCATCATTCAGGCATTCAGCGGCAGCCGCCCCGTTAAGATGCGCAGCATTTGTCTGGCAACGTTTGTGCTGGTCTGCGGATCGATCTCACACCTGAGCTTGGACGGCGGCGCGCTGAGCCGCTGGAATATCGCCGCGCTGTGGAACGGCGGTATCGCGGGCAATGCAGGCGGCGTGATCTGCGGCAGCGTTGCCATGCTGCTCGGGTGGCTGTTTACCCGCCCGTTGAGTTATATCATACTGGGCGTTACTGCCGTGTTTACGATGCTCGGCTCCATGCAGATCACCGTTCCGAGCCTTGTGCGTGCGTTCCAAAACCGCCCCCGTGCCAACTGGGAGCAGGAGGAGGCGCAGACGCGTCAGGAGCCCGCTGCACTCGTGGTAAACCATATCGCGACCAAGCGGATCGAATATGTCGAAAACAGGCGGCGCAGACAGGAAGAAAAAGCAAACGTGGATATTCCGCTCGATGCCGAACCGGTCTATAAGCAGGATAAGCGAAAGCTCAGCTCCAAGGCGCAAAAAATGCTCGAACAGCTCGATGCCGATCCGGCAAGCCCCGTCTCGGCTGCTGCGGAAGCGGTTTCCGCCGAGCCGGATGACTCCATTTTTACGCCTGTAGCGAAAGCAAAAAAGGAGATCACCGAGGATATCCCCATCCAAATGCCTCCGTTGCAGGTGCACGAAGAACCTGCGCCGCAGCCCGCAGCCGTCGTTCCGACCGCAGAAGCGGTGCAGGCCGTAGCCAAGGAAAAGGTCACTGCAAAGGACGCGCAGGAGTCCGCTGCGGTCGTTGCGCAGGAGATCGCGGATAATGCGCAGATCCGCCGCCCCGCCTATTGCTATCCGCCGATCGACCTGCTTTATAAGGCGCGCAGCGGCGGAACGGATGCGACAGCCGAGATGCGGGAAAATTCCGTGAGACTGAACGAAACGCTGGAAAGTTTCAAGATCGAGGCGCATATCATCAATGTCACACGCGGCCCGAGCGTGACGCGCTATGAAGTGGAACTTGAAAAGGGCGTTCGCCTGAATAAACTGACTACCATTGCCGATGATATCGCATTGAGTCTGGGTGCATCCGGTGTTCGGATCGCGGCGATCCCGGGGAAAATATCCGTTGTCGGCATTGAGGTGCCGAATCGCACCGTAACGACCGTGTCGCTGCGTGATGTGATCGATTCGCCTGAATTTTCGCGGGCAAAATCCAAATCCTCTTTTGCGGTCGGAAAGGACATCGGCGGCAGCAATATCATAGGAAACATCGCAAAGCTTCCGCATATGCTCATTGCCGGTACGACGGGTTCCGGTAAGTCCGTGTGCATGAATTCCATCATTATCAGCCTGCTGTACAAGGCATCTCCAGAAGATGTGAAGCTCATCATGATCGACCCGAAAATGGTCGAGCTGGGTATTTACAACGGGATCCCGCATTTGCTTATTCCGGTCGTTACGGATCCGAAAAAGGCAGCAGGTTCGTTGCAGTGGGCCGTCACGGAGATGATGCGTCGCTACAAAACGATGTCGGATGCCGGTGTACGCGATCTGGAAAGCTACAATTCCATTGCCGAGCAGGAGGAAGGTGAGCGTTTGCCGCAGATCGTCGTCATCATCGACGAGCTGGCCGATCTGATGCTGGTCGCGGCTAAGGAAGTGGAAGAGTCCATCTGCCGCATCGCGCAGATGGGACGTGCGGCGGGCATCCATCTGGTGATCGCGACGCAGCGTCCGTCCGCAGATGTTATCACCGGCCTGATGAAGGCCAATATTCCCTCACGCATCGCATTCGCGGTCGCATCCGCGATGGAATCTCGCATCATCCTCGACACGCAGGGCGCGGAAAAGCTGGTCGGAAAAGGTGATATGCTCTTTTCTCCCATCGGCAGCGGAAAACCGCTGCGCGTGCAGGGGTGCTTTGTCAGCGACCCCGAGGTGGAGGCGGTCGCCTCCTATGTCAAGGAAAACTATATCACGTCCTACGACCAGCAGGTCATGGACGAGATCGAAAAGAAGGCGGCACAGACCGGGGCGGGAAAAAATCAATCGTCGCCCGACACGGAGCCGACGGACGAACCCATGCAGGGTGATGAGATGCTCCCCGCAGCGGTGGATGTTTTTCTGGAAACCGGGCAGGCCTCCGTTTCCATGCTCCAGCGGCGGCTGAAACTGGGCTATGCCAGAGCGGCACGCATCGTTGACGAGATGGAAGAAAAAGGGATTGTCGGCCCGTTCCAGGGCAGCAAGCCCCGCACCATCCTTGTGACCAAGGAGCAGTGGGAGGCTATGCGCGGCGGGCAGCCGCAGCAGATGGACTTCGACGATATCTGCGAAACCGAAGAAGAACCGTATGACGAAACTTGATTTATAACGGAGAACCGTTGTAAATAAAATTGCATCCCATCCGAGCAGTCGGAGGGACAGCAGGGAGGAATTATTTTTGAAACAACAGAAAATCAAACGCATGGTGGGCATCGCACTATTGATGGCGCTGGTGCTCGTGCTGCAAATGCTGGGCGGCGTACTGCCGAGCATCGGCGGCTTTTCCCTTTCACTGGTGCTGATCCCGATCGTGATCGGCGCGTCGGTCTACGGCGCAGGCGCGGGTGCATTCCTCGGCGCGGTATTCGGCATGATCGTTTACATCAACTGCGTAACGGGTGCGGATCCGGGCGGAGCTATGGTATTTCAGGCGAGCCCAGTATTGTGTTTTCTCGTCGTAATGGGAAAGGGAACGCTCGCGGGGCTCGGTGCGGGACTGGTCTACCGCGTTTTGTCCGCACATGACCGCCGTCTGGCGATCCTCGGCGCGGCGATCACATGCCCGGTGATCAATACGGGCGTATTTGTGGCATCCATGCTGACCGTTTTCCCGGATGTCCTGCGGCAGTGGGCAAGCGGTGGAGATGTCCTCTCCTATGTATTATCGGGGCTTATTCTGCTGAATTTCGTTCCTGAGCTGATTATCAATATTCTGTTCGGGATGGCAGGTGAGACTGTGCTGCATACCGTAAAAAACAGAGGCGCGTAAATCGGATCGAATGTGCCGACGGCGAAAGCTGTCGGCACTTTTTCCGTCCTGCGCAGGAAAGATCCGGGCACCTGCGGCATAGGCTTTTGCAGGAGATGATGCAAATGATCTGTGGTTGGCGGGAGCTGCTGTCTGTCCTGCCGGATTGGCTCGCGGCGGAAGTGGACAGGCACGGCAAGGGCACTTTGCGGGAAATACGCCTGCGCCGACATCAACAGCCGATGCTGGTGCTAAACGGTAAAACCGTCTTTCTGATGCAAAAAGTGGGGCAGGAGGATCTGAACTTTTGCGTTAATGCAGCAACGGGGTATTCGCCGTGGGCGGCGGGGACGGTCGCGCAGGGGTATGTCACCGCGCCCGGCGGCCACCGCATCGGCATATGCGCAGAGGCGATCGGCACGGATACGGGCTTCCGCGGTCTGAAAAATATTCGCTCGCTGTGCATTCGTGTCGCGGGCGATTACCCTGGCGTTGCCGCAGGGCTTTGCGATATCGGCGGCTCGATTTTGATCGTCGGGCGGCCGGGGAGCGGAAAAACGACGCTTTTACGCGACCTGATCCGACAGCTGTCACAAAAAGAAAATGTTGCTGTGGTCGATCAGCGTGCGGAACTGTTTCCCACCTGTTTTGATCCAGGGCCGCGGACGGATATCCTCACCGGCTGCGCCAAAGATCGCGCAGTGGACATGCTCCTGCGCACGATGTCGCCGGATACGCTTGCCATGGATGAAATAACGCGTGCAGAGGATTGCCGTGCCCTTTCAGAGGCGGCATGGTGTGGCGTACGTCTGCTGGCTACCGCGCACGCTGCCGATGAGATGCAGCTGCGTCGGCGCGCCGTTTATGCGCCGCTTCTGCAGGCGGGGATATTTGACGCGCTGGTCGTTCTTGAACGCGACAACACCTGGCGCATGGGGAGGCTGTAGTATGTGGATACGTTGGATCGGTGCCGTGCTCGTGCTGCTCGGCGGAGGTGGCTTCGGGTTTTCCGTCGCGCAGCAGCAGCGCAGGGAGGAACGGCTGCTGGAGCAGCTGTATCGGGCTTTGGAGTTCATGGAGAATGAGCTTTCATGCAATCTGACACCGCTTCCGACTTTGTGCGCTCTGGCGGCCGCGCAGGCAGGCGGAGAGATCTGTGCGATTTTTTCGAAGCTTTCGGATGCACTGCTGTGCAACAGCGCAGCGGATGCGCGATCGTGCATGGATGCGGCTCTGCGCGAAGTTCCACCGCCCGCACAAAGCCTCCGGGATGCACTGTCGTACCTCGGGCAGAGCCTCGGGAGATTTGATCTGCGTGGGCAGCTGAGCGGCTTTTCCGCAACGAAGCAGCTGTGCGCGCGCCGCCTGGCTGCCCTGCGCGAAGATCAGCAGACGCGCTTGCGCAGTTATCGAATTCTCGGACTGTGCGGCGGTGCGGCCCTTGCGATCTTACTGATTTGATGGGAGCATATGGAAATTGATCTGATTTTCAAAATCGCCGCTGTCGGGATCATCGTCTCGATCCTTAACCAGGTTCTGTCCAGATCGGGGCGGGACGAGCAGGCGACCATGACGACGCTCGCGGGGCTTGTCGTAGTGCTGATGATCCTCGCACAGCGCATAGCAGAGCTGTTCGACCTGGTCAAGACGCTGTTTGATTTTTGATATGGATGTTTTTTTACGTTGTGCGGCGGCAGCACTTCTGACGGTCGTCCTGACCGTGACCGTCCGCTCGCAAAATCAGCAGATCGCGCTGGTGCTGGCGATGCTGGTATGCTGCATGATCGCCGTATGCGCCGTCAAACTGCTGCTGCCGATCGTGGATTTTCTGCGGGAGCTGAAACTGACCGCACAGCTGGACGATACCTATGTCGAGATCATCCTGAAGATCGTCGGCATCGGCCTGCTGGGGGAGATCTGCACGTCCGTCTGCACGGACAGCGGGAACAGTGCGGTCGCGCGATGCTTGCAGCTGCTTACCGTCAGTGTGATCTTATACCTGTCGTTGCCGCTGTTCACGGCGCTTCTTTCACTGATCGAGAGGATACTGGGGAACTTATGAAAAAATGGCTCATGCTGTTACTTCTGCTGCTGGGGCTTGCTATTCCGGTGCGTGCGCAGCAGATATCGGCACCCGAAGCTCCCTCACAGGCGCAGCAGGTGCTGCCGGACGAGCGCGCGGACTTCGGCTCGGATCTTCTTTATGTCATCCGCGCCGCGGCTGCGCAGCTGATGCCGCGTATCACCACATGCGTGCAGACCTGCGCGTCCGTCTTTCTGGTCGCGCTGCTGCTTTCCCTGCTGCGCGGGCTGCAAAGCGCTGCCTCGGAGGCAGTTGCGTTTGCGGGGGCTGTCGTAACGGCGTGCCTGCTGCTTGCGCCGACCGGCGCTTTAATCGAGGATGCGCTCGATACGGTCGCGCAGCTGTCGGACTACGGAAAGCTCCTGCTTCCCGCCATGACCGCGGCGATGGCAGCGCAGGGGAATGTGACGGCCGCAAGCGGCCTATATGCCGCAACGGCACTGTTCGACGCTGTGCTGTCACAGGTGCTGTGCAGGATCCTTGCCCCGCTGGTGTATGTTTTTCTGGCACTTGCCGTCACGGCCGCGGCAAGCGGACAGGCGCTCCTGCAAAGTCTGAAGCAGAACATCATGACGCTGGCCGGAAAAAGCCTTCGTGCGGCACTGTATGTCTTCACAGGCTATCTCAGCATAACGGGCGTCGTGGCGGGTACGGCAGATCAGATGAGCGTCAAGGCTGCCAAACTGACGATCTCGGGGATGGTACCGATCGTCGGCAATATCATGGCGGATGCATCGGAAACCATTCTGGTCAGCGCGGGGCTCGTGAAAAGTACGGTCGGCGTTTACGGGCTGCTCACGCTCGTTGCGATCGGGATCGGGCCGTTCATGCGCATCGGGCTGCAATATCTTGCGCTGAAGCTCCTGAGCTCGGTCTGTGCCGTCTTTGCGGGCAGCGGAATATCGCAGATTGTTTCCGATTTTGCGTCGGCGATGGGGCTTCTGCTGGCTGCGACCGGGACGATGTGTCTGCTGTTTTTCGTCAGCACGATCTGCCTAATGAAAGGAGTCGGAGGATGAGTGATTTGGGTGCATATGTATTTCGTATCTGCGCGGCGGCGCTGCTGTGCGCCGTTGCCGAAAGGCTCTGCGGCCGCGATAAGGCCGTAGCAACGGTCGTGCGAACGGTGAGCGGTCTGTTTCTGGTATTCACACTGCTGCATCCGCTGTCCGCGCTTCGCACGGATCGGAATACCGATCTGTTCGGTGATTTTTCCGTGCAGGCGCAGGAAGCCGTGCAGATCGGCACGGATGAAAGCAGGAATTCCTTCGCGCAGTGCATAAAGGAGCAGATCGAAGCATATATCTTGGACAAAGCGCAGGCCTATGGCGCCGGCGTGGAGGTTTCGGTCACGCTCAGCTCGGACGCGTTGCCGACTCCCGTCGGTGTAACGGTGTGCGGTGCCGTTTCGCCGTATGCCAGGCAGCAGCTGAAACATTTGCTGGAGGAAGATCTCGGTATTGCGGAGGAAAATCAGGTATGGACACAGAAAAAATGAAGCGAAAAGCGGGAACACTGCTGCAAAAATATAAATATGCGGCGCTCGTTGTCTGCATCGGTGTGGCGCTGATGCTGCTCCCGTCCGGGCAGAAGCGCGAAAGTACCGCTTCCGCTTCCGCGCAGACACAGCCGACGCAGGCTCCGCAGGAAACAGACCTTGCTGCCGAGCTCGCGCAGCTGCTCACACGCGTCAGCGGTGCGGGAAAGGTGGAAGTGCTTCTGTCCGTTGCAGAGGGAGAAAAGGTGCTGTACCAGTTCGATGCGGAAACAAACACGAGTGGGTCCGCAAATTCGGTACGGCAGCAGACCGTTATCGTTACGGATTCCGACAGAAACGAACAGGCAGTCATCTCGCAGACCATCCCGCCGGTCTACCTCGGTGCGGTCGTTGTGTGCCAGGGGGCAGATCAGCCCGCCGTGCAGCTGGCGATCGTGGAGGCGGTCAGCAAGGCGACCGGGCTGGGCGCAGATCGTATTTGTGTTCTGAAAATGAAATGAGGAGGAGCATGTATGAAAACCTGGAAGAAAAATCTGGTGGCAGCCGGAATTCTGGTGACGGTATGCTGCGGCATTTACCTGAACTGGGCATCCAACGGCGGCGCGGATACCAAAGATCTGAAAGAAACGCTCAATACCGACAAGCTGCTTAACAGCGATATGCTGGTGATGGGCAGCGGGGATACAGACGATACGCCTGACGGCGAAAACACGGTCACGGACTATTTTGCCGCGGTGCGACTCTCCCGCCAGAAGGCCAGAGACAGTGCCGTCAGCCTGTTGCAGGAAGCTATGTCCTACGAGCAGGAGGACTCCAAGACGGAAACGGCGGCACAGTTGGAGGAGCTGGTGCAGACTGCGCTGTGTGAAGCGCAGATCGAGAGTCTTGTGATCGCAAAGGGCTATGCCGATTGTGTTGCGTACATGACCGATGACGGGATATCCATAGCGGTCGCGGCTCCGGAAAACGGCATTCAGCAGAGCGATGTCGGCCTGATCGCGGATATCGTTCTGAGTCAGACGGAGTTTGACCTGACGCAGGTGCGCATCGTGCCCGTGCAGTAGGCTGCGGTGCGAATCGGACTTGACAAATCCGCTTTTGCCTGCTATGATACGGGTAACATGTGGATGAGATGAAGTATGCGTTCCGCTTTCTTCCAGAGAGCTGCCGGTCGGTGCGAGGCAGAGGGAAACGACGCAGAAATACCTCTCGGAGTGGTCTGCCCGAATCACAGTAGGGCAGGACGGGTTCGCCCGATAGCGCGACAGGCGTTTTCAGACGCCGTGAGGCTCTTTTTCGTGAGAGGAAGAGCGAACCAGAGGTGGTACCGCGTAAGTTTTACGCCCTCTGTCCTGTTCGGACAGAGGGCGTTTTTAGTATTCAGGAGGTACAGTATGAGCACAGAAGCGATTTTGATGGCCTTGATCGGTATTTTATGCGGGTCTGCTTTCACTGGGCTGGCGATCCATGCATTCCGATCGAAAAAACCGGTCAATTTCTGGGCAGGGTCAAAGATCGACCCGCAGAAAGTGATCGATATCCCCAAATATAACCGCGAAAACGGAAAAATGTGGGCGTTGTATTCGATCCCGTACTGGATCGCAGGCATCGCGGGGGCGTGTAATGATATTTCGCCCGCCGCGTCGTATATCTTTCTGATCGTGCTGATCCTCGGCGGATCGGTCGGACTGTGGTGGCTGCTTATGCACTATCAGAAGATCGCGGGACAATATATCGATTAAGGAAATAACGGAGGACAGAATATGAAACTTTACGACGAACTGGTCGCCCGCGGGCTTATCGCGCAGGTGACGAACGAACAGGCGATCCGCGAGGTCATCGACAACGGTAAGGCGACCTTTTACATTGGCTTTGACTGCACGGCCGATTCGTTGACCGCCGGGCATTTTATGGCGCTGACACTGATGAAGCGCCTGCAAATGGCAGGCAACAAGCCCATTGCACTCATCGGCGGCGGCACGACCATGATCGGCGACCCAACCGGCCGCACGGATATGCGCAAAATGCTGACCAAAGAAGACATCGACCACAACGCCGCCTGCTTTAAGCGCCAGATGGAAAAATTCATCGAAT
>CAZIGE010000030.1:0-21585 GCA_964538475.1 uncultured Oscillospiraceae bacterium
ATATCATGTCTTTTTCTTTTCACCAATTTGGGTCATATCTATTTACACCGCAGAGCTTTTTGCGAAAAAATGCGGAAAAATACTTGACTTTTCGTATTCTCCATGGTAAAATATGCGAGCCGCATTGAACGGGCTTAAGTCGGTGCGCCCCGCGCACCCGCCTTTAGAGCGAGTCTGCATAATAAAAGTAGGTGAAAAAATGAAAGCAATTATCGTTACCGGTGGTAAGCAGTACACCGTGTCCGAGGGCGATGTCGTGTTCATCGAGAAGCTGAACGCACAGGCCGAGGATACCGTTTGCTTCGATCAGGTCCTGGCCGTGCTGGACGGAGAGAACTCCAAGATCGGCGCGCCCGTGGTCGAAGGTGCAAGCGTGGAGGCTAAGGTGATCAAGAACGGCAAGGCCAAGAAGATCACGGTCTTCAAGTACAAGGCAAAGAAGAGCGAGAAGAAGAAGCAGGGTCATCGTCAGCCCTACACCAAGGTCGAGATCACCAAGATCGCTCTGTAATGCCGAATTATGATAAAATGTGAGTTTTTTGTTGACGAAAGCAGTCAACAGGACACTGATAACCGCCGCATTCGCGGGTTTCATATCAGTGGACACAGCGGTCTGGACGAGGCGGGGAAGGATATCCTGTGCGCCGCGGTCAGCGCTGTGGTAATCATGGCAGAGGCGACCGTCAACGACGTTTGCCACGGAAATGCCAGGGTGCGTGACAGGGGCGATGCCGATCTGACCCTGACGCTCCCCGTCTCCTGCGATGAAGAAGAGTCCATTCAGGCCGTGCTCAACGGCATGATGCTCACGCTTCTGCATCTGCGGGAAGAGTATCCCGATCATATCGAAGTTTTGGAGGTGTAACATATGCTGAAAATCAGTATTCAGTACTTCGCTCACCATAAGGGCGGCGGCTCGACCAAGAACGGCCGTGATTCCGAGTCGAAGCGTCTGGGCGCAAAGCGCGCGGACGGGCAGTTCGTGCTGGCCGGTAACATTCTGGTTCGCCAGAGAGGCACCCACATCCACCCCGGTGTCAATGTCGGCATCGGTAAGGATGACACCCTGTTCGCACTGAAGGACGGTACCGTCCGTTTCGAGCGCAAGGGTAAGGATCGCCGGCAGTGCTCTGTGTACGCCGAGCAGTGATTCGCGTATAGCAAGGACGGGACTGCCGCACATGATCTGCGGCAGTCCGTTTTTTATGCCGTTCGCGGCATAAGATCGTTTTTCCCGATAAGGAGGTCGGAACATGGAAATGTTTGTGGATAAAGTAAAGATCACCGTTGCGGGCGGACGCGGCGGTGACGGCGCGGTGGCCTTCCATCGGGAGAAGTATGTCTCGGCGGGCGGCCCCGACGGCGGTGACGGCGGCCACGGCGGCAGCGTGATCCTGCGGGTCAACGACAATCTGTCCACGCTGCTGGACTTCCGCTACAAGCGCAAATACGCCGCGCAGGCCGGTGTCGGCGGGCAGGGCGGTCGCCGTGCAGGCAAGCGGGGCGAAAATCTGGTCATTCAGGTGCCGCGCGGCACGGTCGTGCGCGACGCGGCAAGCGGGCAGATCATTGTGGATATGTCCACAGGGGAGGATTTCGTGCTCGCACGCGGCGGGCGCGGCGGCTGGGGAAACGCCCACTACGCGACACCGACCCGTCAGGTGGCCCGCTTCGCCAAGGCCGGTCTTCCCGGGGACGAGCGCGAGGTGATCCTGGAGCTGAAGCTGCTGGCCGATGTGGGACTCGTCGGCTTCCCCAACGTGGGCAAATCCACGCTGTTGTCCGTAACGTCCAACGCACGCCCCAAGATCGCCAACTATCATTTCACGACGCTTTTCCCCAATCTCGGCGTGATCTATGTAGACGAGGGCGTCAGCTTCGTGATGGCGGATATCCCCGGCATTATCGAGGGTGCCGCCGAAGGCGCGGGGCTCGGGCATGATTTCCTGCGGCATATCGACCGCTGCCGCCTGCTGGTGCATGTGGTGGACGTATCGGGCAGCGAAGGGCGCGACCCCGTGGAGGATTTCCGCGCCATCTGCGCGGAGCTGAAAAACTACAGCGTCGATCTGTCCGATCGGCCGATGCTGGTCGCTGCGAACAAATGCGATCTGCTGATGCCCGACAGCGACAATTTGCAGCGGCTGCGCGCCTGCGTGGAGGATGCCGGGTGCGAATTGTATGAAATTTCCGCCGGTACGACGCAGGGCACGCGCGAACTGATGCGCATCGTGGCGCAGAAGCTGCGCACGCTCCCGCCCGTGACCGTCTATGAGCCGGAATACGTCGAGGTGATCGAGCAGCCCACCGATCCGAGCGCGTTCGAGATCGAGCATTACGGCAACACCTGGCTCGTGACCGGTAAATGGCTGGAGCGGATGGTGCAGAACGTCAACTTTGACGACTATGAGTCGCGCAATCACTTCGATCAGCAGCTGCGCAGGTGCGGCCTGTTCGCACGGCTGGAGGAGCTGGGCATCCGCGACGGCGACACGGTCGACATTCACGACTTTGAATTTGAATATCAGCG
This sequence comes from uncultured Oscillospiraceae bacterium, assembly GCA_964538475.1. Taxonomy (GTDB): domain Bacteria; phylum Bacillota; class Clostridia; order Oscillospirales; family Oscillospiraceae; genus Faecousia. Next base: position 2,531 of record CAZIGE010000030.1, read on the forward strand.
CTGAGCGCAAAAAAACGGTGGAGGTCACGATCGTGGCCTCCACCGCTTGTTTTATGCGAAAAACCGATGTCAACTGCACACGAAATCCAGAAAGCGCGTCCCCTGAAACGACAGCGTTCCCGTATCTCCCTCGGCGAGTAGCGCGTATGTTTTGGACGGAACGCGAAATTCCATGCGCGCCCCGTTCTCCTGCTCAAAGGTCAGGTAATAGCTCCTGCTGTGCGACATGTGCATATGGCCGTTGTGGTTATGGGTATGATGTGTGACATGCGTGCGCTTGCCGATCAGCTTTGCCCGCACAGACAGCTCGGGCGAACGGTTGTTGCGCACCCATTCGGCAATGCCCCGCGCCAGCGTGTACAGAATGATCCCCGATACGAGAAACATCCAAACATAAAACAGACCCATTTTTATTCCCCTGCAAATAAAGTATCTTCGGCGGCGCGCTCAGTCCTTGAGCTTAAAGGCCACCTTCAGTTCCTGCACCTCCTGCGCGCTGATATGGACGATGCTGCCGACTGCCATGGAATTGATGATCGAATGCGCCGTGGACTCCATGACCTCCAGACGGTCGAACGCCTGAAGCAGCGTTTCGCCCGTGACGATCACGCACTCGTTATCCACCATCACGGCCGGGACCGCCTCGGAGAAGGTTTTGGCCGTTTCCTCCTGACGGGTATAGATCTCGCCGTAGGGCAGGCGCTTGACGTCGCGCAGCAGGATGTAGCTTTCGGGAATGGTGCGCGCATCGAACGCCGTATCGGTCACGGCGAACGCCATGGCATGCACGGGATGCGCCAGCAGGATCGCGCGGATCCCGGGGTTGCAGTCGTAGATCTTCTGGTGCAGCAGCACCGCGCGGGAGGGCGTTTTGCCCAGCTCCTTCATCCCCGCCTTCACGCGAACAAGGTCATCCTCTTCCAGATAGGCGCGATCCAGGCCGAACGGCGTGATCAGGAAGCTCCCGTCGCTGAGGCGGACGGAATAGGTGCCGTGCGTGGCGGTAAACAGTCCCTGCCGATAGGAACGGCGGATCAGCGTTATCATATCGCGGCGGGCGGCAAGCTCCTCGGAGGAATGGCTGTTGGGGATAAAATCGTCCATGCGGGTATGGTCGCGCGTCTCCGTGATGAGGTATGCCTCGTTGGGCAGGCTGTGGATCGTGCCGATGCGGTTGGCCAGGATCTCGAGATTGGCGGAGTATTCCAGCGTTTCGAACTTCTGGAACGCGGTGAACATATCCTCCGCGCCGATGCAGACACCATGGTTTTCCAGCAGGACGATATCGCAGCCGTCGGCAAAGCAGCAGCCGATGTTGTCGCCGAGCTGCTCGCTGCCGGGGACGGCGTAGGTCGCGATGCGCACATCGTTGCAGATCTTGCGCACGGAGGGCACCAGATCGAGGTCGGGGCACTTGCGCACGATGGAGAACGAAACCAGCGCAGGCGGATGGGCGTGCAGCACCGCCTTCAGATCGGGGCGCATTTTATACACGGCTTCGTGGAAGGGAAGCTCTGAGGAAGGCTTGTGCGAGCCGATGCAGGTGCCGTCCGGCCTGACGCAGATGATATCATGGCGGGTCAGCGTCCCCTTATCCACGCCGGCGGGGGTGATCCAGATATTGCCGTCATCGTCCATGATCGAGAGGTTGCCGCCGGAGGTAGTGGTCAGCCCCTTGTCGTAAATGCGCTGCATGAACATGACCAGCTGATCGGCGGGATGGATATATTTGATATTCATAGAAAGCCTCCTTCGGTTTCTTTGTAGCTTTATTGTAGTATAGCGCGGCGGCTTTTGCAAGATAAAAAACAGAGAAATTCGGTCGGCGCGGCATTTCCCCCTTGACAGGCCGTGCGCAATATGCTACATTAACTGTGTTAGTACAGTTCGTACGCTTCATACAGACAAGGAGGGATCGATATCGTACACCTGGATTACCGCGATTCCAGACCCATTTACACGCAGATCGCCGACGGTCTGCGCGAGCAGATCCTGGGCGGCGTGCTCGCCGACGGAGAGCGGCTGCCCTCCGTGCGGGAGCTGGCCATGCAGCTGACGATCAACCCCAATACCATCCAGCGCGCCTATCGGGAGCTGGAGATGCAGGGCTGGATCGCCTCTGTGCCGGGAAAAGGCAGCTTCGTCTGCCCGATGCCCGGTGACCCCGCCATGGGCGAGCTCGCCCTGCTGGAACGCTTCGACAAGATCACGGCCGAGCTGCTCGGTGCCGGTGTTACACGGCAGGCGCTGATCGCGCGGCTGGAGAAAGGAGTTTGAACATGCTTACCACCCACTACGTTACCAAATGCTTCGGCAATTTTAAGGCACTGGACGATCTGACACTGCACATCCCGACGGGCGCGATCTACGGCCTCGTCGGGCCGAACGGCGCGGGAAAAACCACCGCCATCCGCATTCTCACCGGGGTCTACCGTCCCACGGAGGGCACCGTGTCCATGGACGGACATCCGATCTTTGAAAATCCCGAGATCAAAAGCCGCATCGGCTATATCCCGGATGACATTTTCTATTTCCCCTCCGCCGGTATGGAGGAAATGCGTAAATTTTATCGGGGGATCTATCCGAAATTCGACGATGCGCTGTTTGAGCGGCTGTACGATGTCTTTCATCTGCCCAGAAAGAGCCCCATTCGCCGCTTTTCCAAAGGAATGCAGAAGCAGGCGGCGTTTCATCTGGCCATCTGCTGTCGCCCTGACGTGCTGATCCTGGACGAGCCGGTGGACGGCCTCGACCCCGTGATGCGGCGGCAGGTCTGGAACCTGATCCTGTCCGATGTGGCGCAGCATCAGACCACGGTGCTCATTTCCTCGCACAACTTACGCGAGCTGGAGGACATCTGCGACCACGTGGGCATTATGGATCACGGAAAAATGCTGCTCGAACGAAGTCTGGCCGATATGCAGGGCAACATCGTCAAGCTTCAGTTGGCGGGCGAGCTCCCGGATGGCCTGCAGGTCCTGCACGAGACGGTCACGGGGCGGCTGCGCACCCTGATCGTGCGCGGGACGGCCGAGGCTGTGGAGGCCGCCGTAAAAGCGACCGCACCGACATACTATGACGTGCTGCCCCTTTCTCTGGAAGAGATCTTTATTTACGAGCTGGGAGGTGTGAACTATGAAGTGCAGAACATCATACTTTAACCGAACCGTCCTGAAAAAGGACATACTGCGCTACGCACCGCTTTGGGCGCTGTATCTGATCGGCGCGCTTCTGGTCGCCTTCACGACGGTGAAGCTGACCGCATCCACCACCCTGGCCACGACGCTGGGCGAGGCGATCGGCCCGCTGTGCATCTTATCCATGCTGTATGCCTTCTGCGCAGCGCAGCTGCTGTTCGGCGATCTGTTCAATGCCCGATTGTGCTACGCGCTGCACGCCATGCCGCTGCGTCGCGAAGGCTGGTTCTTCACCCACATCGTTGCGGGCGTGCTCTACTGCGTGGTGCCAAACGGCGTGATCTGCCTGCTGTTGCTGCCGTTTCTGGGGCAATTCTGGTATGCCGCGCTGCTGTGGCTGCTGGGCATGACGCTCAGCTACCTGTTCTTCTTCGGGCTGGCCGTAGTGTGCATGATGCTTTCGGGCAATCGTCTGGCGGCGACGGCCATCTATGCGCTGCTGAACCTGCTGTCTCCCATCGCGCTGTGGTTCTGCGTAACGATCTATCAGCCGCTGCTGTACGGCATCGTGATCCAGGACGATGTTTTCGCGCTGCTGTGCCCCGTCTGGCTGCTGGCCGCATCGGAACCGTTTTTCTCGGTCGAGCATTCGCTCAGCTGTCGCTGCATGAGCAACGGCGGCGTTCCGTACACATGGGACGTGGCGAACCACACTTTCGAATTCAGCGGGCTGAGCGAAAGCTGGCTTCCGCTGAGCATCCTGGCCGTGATCGGCGTGGGGCTGCTGTTTGCGGCGCTGCTGCTTTACCGCAGACGCAATATGGAAGCCGCCGGGGATTTCATCGCGGTGCGCGCCGTCAAGCCGGTGTTCTCCGTGCTCTACACGCTTTGTGTAGGTGCCGTGGTGCAGATGGTCGGCGCGCTGTTCGACGACGGACAGTACATCTTCATGACGATCGGGCTGATCGTAGGCTATTTCACCGGGCAGATGCTGCTTGAGCGCACGCTGCATGTCTTCCGCGGGCGAAACTGGCTGTCGCTGGGTATCATCCTCGTCGTGCTGCTGTGCAGCTTCGGGCTGTGCCGCATCGATGTATTCGGCGTGGTGCACCGGATTCCGGATAAGAATGATGTCGTATCCGTCAAGCTGGCCGACACGTACACCACGCACTTCACCGACAGGAACACCGACGCCGAGCTGACCGACTACGAAGACATCGAGCGCATCCTGCTGGCGCATTACATCATTCTGAAGGAAGGCGACCCGGAAGATGACTACTACAGTCAGGGCTACACCAGACTCACCATCTGCTATACGCTGCGCAACGGGCGGGAGGTCTATCGCCAGTACCGCGTCGCCGTGGGCAAGAAGGCGGAGCGGATCATCAACAGCATTCTGTACTGCGACCCGACGGTGTTGCTCAAGGCTGACTCTCTTGCCGAGCTGAAAGCCAATGTGACCGCCGTGAAGGTCGACGGTATCAGCTTCGGCGGCGGGACGGAAGCCACGCGGGCGCTGCTGGAAGCGCTGTGGCTGGACTGCGTGGAAGGCACGTTCTCCCCCAATGACCACTATGCCAACGAGGACAACGATTACTGCGCCTATATCACCATCGTCCCGCGCAGCGGGGATGCGATCAATCTGGATATTTATCTGAAAAATGTCCATACCGCCGCGTGGCTGCGTGACTACAGCCTGCTTGCTCTGCCGTATGAATATCTGCTCGAACAGGTATTTTGTGTTATGTTCAACGAGCAGGTTCTGTACAAGGGTGGGGAGGACGGCTACCTGATCGAAAAGTGTCTTTCCCTGTTCCAGCTGGAGGAGAACGCGCAGGGGATCTTCCGATACGCCCCCACCAATCAGAACTATATCGGCGTGCACCTCGTTTTCGAAGACGGCGAAGCGATCAACTACTATGTTGCGGAAAACGCAGGCAGTCTCTACGAATTCCTGCTGAACCCGACCGATTGGTAACGCCTGCACCGTCCCTTCGCTCCCGCGCCGATGCGCGCCTGATACCCCAACATACCGAAAATCGGAGGTACCCGTCTTGGGTACCTCCGATTGAGCGTATCTTAAAAGCCCTTGCCTCTCCCTTCGGGAGCGGTGGCACGGCGAAAGCCGTGACGTGTGCGCCCGCAGGCGCCATGCAAGCGAGCAACCGCCCGAAGGGCGGCTCTTAGCGAGTCGCAGAGAGGGTTCTGAATTTTCTTAAAATCCCAGAAAAACCGGATATTTATCTGGTAAATATCCAATAAGCCCTCTCAGTCATGCTATCGCATGACAGCTCCCCCAGAGGGGGAGCCCAGTCTGTCAAAAAACTGTCGATCAATGTGTTGGCGCGGGAGCGCCCAAGGCCCCCTTGTGTAAAGGGGGCTGTCAGCGAAGCTGACTGAGGGATTGATTTTCTTCGTTAAGGTTCGGAATTTCGCGAATATTTCAGGTTTTACAGTCAACCCCTCCGTCAAAAATCAAAGATTTTTGCCACCTCCCCTTACACAGGGGAGGCTTTGGTTGGGTACTCGACCGAGAAACAGCACTTCTTTGACACGCTGAAATCGGAGGTACCCGTCTTGGGTACCTCCGATTTACTTTATCCGTTCTGCATTATTTTCTCCGCGCGCGCGGGCGGCGGTCGGAATACTGTTTCATTGCGGAGATCTTACTGTCGGACTCGGCCATGAACTGCTTCAGCTTTTCTTCAAACAGCTGGTCGGCCGTTTTCGGCGCAGCCTGCGGGACAGGCGCGGCGGTGCGGCTGTTCTGCTGCCGGGGCGAGCGGTTTTCCCTGCCCTGCTGCGGCTCGCGGCGGGGCTGCCTGGGCTGCAACCGCTTCATGGACAGGTTCACCTTGCCGTTTTCCAGCCCGATGACCATGACCTGCACGGTTTGTCCCTCGGTCAGATGCTCCCGAATGTCGCTGACATAGGTATTGGACACCTCGGAGATATGTACCATCCCGGTCTTATTGTCCGGCAGGGTCACGAATGCCCCAAAGCTTGTGATCGATCTGACTTTTCCTTCTAATACTGCTCCGACAGTTAGCTCCATAATGAAAAACGATTCCTCCAAAAAACTAAAATCAATCCTTCGGTGTAAAGATCACCGTATCGGGCAGCACCAGCCCCAGTTCCTCTGTGGCGATGCGCACGATGCTGTCGACCGAGCCGACGTTTTCGATGTTCGAGGACAGCTCGGCATTGCGAAGCTCCCATGCGGCGGCCTGCGCACGCGCGGCCTCATACTGCGCGCGGCTGTCACGGATCGAGGCGTGCAGCGCCAGCAGCGCGATGGTGGACATCACGACGGCGGCCAGCAGCGCGGCTTTCGTGATGGGTCCGGAATGTTTGAGCTTCAGTTGGATCTTTATGCGTTTGCGTGCCATGCTGTTTTCCTCCGATCGTAGAATGCATCCGATCCCTTTTCTGTCTTATTGTAAACCATTTTTTCAAGAATGCCAATAGGAAAATGAAATTTTTTTCGATTTTTTTGAAAAAAATCTTTACGGGACGCAGAAACAGTGCGCAGATGCGCCCGCAAAATGCCGTAAACTTCGCATAAACGGGTCGAAAAAGCCGCCCGGGCAGCCACATCCAGGCCGCGCCGCCCACGCCCATACCGACCGTGCAGCCGAAGCGCACGTCTCCGCCGCAGACACCGAAGCTCAGGTAGACCCAGCCGTACAGCATCGCCGCCACAAACAGCAGATCCGACAGCGCGCAGCATCTTTTTCGCAGCGGGCGCAGAAGATCATACACCATCCCCAGCGCCGCGCCGATAAGCGCCGCCCACAGCAGTCGATGCGCGGCCTCCGTCGGGGGGATCATCCGAACAGGCGGCGCAGGCCGCCGCGCCGCGGCGCCTCATAGATCATCGCGGCGATCGTTCCCTCCACCGCCGCCTGGCCGCCCTCAAGGGAAAGATTTTTCAGGCGCAGTCCCTCCCCGTGGACAGTCAGATCCCCCAGCGTTGTGCGCAGGATCACGCACGCCTCGTCAAAGCCGATCACCTCCGTCACGCCGCTGAGGCGGAGGCTCTTTCGCTCGTCCAGCGTCAGCTTGTGCGGCAGCGCTTCTTCCTCCCGCATGGCCATCCCTCCTTCCGTCAGAGCATATGCCTCCTGTGCCGCGATTATGTGCCGCAGGGCGAAAAAAGCGGTTGCGAAAACGTGCGGAAGCTGGTAAAATACAGATAAACGAAAGGGGCGATGCTATGGCAAACGTTGTCATCACGGGTGGCAGCCGCGGGATCGGTGCCGCAGCCGTGGAATTCTTCGCCGCGCGCGGCGACCGCGTCGTGTTTCTGTACGAAAAAGAGCACGGCTGCGCGCAAGCCGTGGCGAAAAAGGCCGGCGCGCAGGCGATCTGCTGCGACGTTTCGGACGGCCGCGCAGTGCGCGAGGCTTTCGCCGCCATCGGTGAAACGGACATTCTGATCTGCAACGCGGGCATTTCGCATTACGGGCTGATGTCCGCGCTGGAAGAAGCGCAGTGGGATCGGCTGTTTGACGTGAACGTCAAGGGGATCTATCACTGCATCAATGCGGCGATGCCCGCATTCCTGCGCCGCCATAAGGGGTGCATCATCACCGTCTCATCCATGTGGGGGCAAGTCGGTGCGTCGTGCGAGGCGGCTTACTCCGCCACAAAGGGTGCCGTGATCGCGCTGACCCGCGCGCTGGCCAAGGAGCTCGGCCCGAGCGGCATTCGCGTCAACTGCGTAGCACCCGGCGTGATCGAAACGGATATGTGCGCCGGGATCGAGCCGGAGGTGCTTGCCGCGCTTGCCGAGGAAGCCCCCGTGGGGCGAAACGGCTGCGCCCGCGACATTGCCGAGGCGATGGGGTATCTGGCCGACGCGGAATTCGTCACCGGGCAGGTCCTGCCCGTGAACGGCGGCCTTGTGATCTAAAGAAATTATGTTAACTTAAAAGGAGCGTAAAATCATGAACATTTCCATTGGCTGTGACCACGGCGCGCTTGCGCTGAAGGATGCACTGGTCGCGCATCTGCGCGCGCAGGGGCATACGGTGACGGATTTCGGCACTTACAGCGCCGACTCGTGCGATTATCCCGATTTTGCGGCCGCTGCGGCGCAGGCCGTGGCCGACGGCCGCTGCGAGCGCGGCATCGTGCTGTGCACGACGGGCATCGGCGTTTCCATCTGCGCCAACAAAGTGCACGGCATCCGCTGTGCCCTGCTTTCCGATGTGGTCAGCGCGCGGCTGACCCGCGAACACAACGACACGAACATGATGGCGCTCGGCGCGGGCATCGTAGGCGAGCTGCTGGCCATGCAGATCGTGGACACCTGGCTGGATACCGCATTTTCCGGCGGTGCGCGCCATGCGCGCCGCATCGAAAAGATGATGGCGCTGGAGCGCTGAGCCGCTTCGCAAATGCCGAAAGAAACGCCCCGATTTTCCAAATGGAAGATCGGGGCGTATCGTGTTATGGGGGTCAGGCGCTGTAGCGGCGGTAAAGCGCATACATCACAAGGCAGATCGCCAGATGCAGCAGCCCGCTAAGCAGGATATACGAAAAGCTGAATTTTGTCTTCGCGCGGCGGGCGGTGTAGTCAAAATACGTCTCGTGTACCCGCTTTTCGCGTTTTCGGAACAGCTGCGCAAAGGATCGCAGGCCGTAGGTCAGGCCGTCGAACGCGCCCTCGTTGCTGACGAAGATCAGCGCGCCGATGCCGGCCAGCAGCACGCCGGACACGCAAAAGCTGTCGCACAGGATATGATAGATGCGCACGGGATCCGTTTGGCCGGGCAGCTCCTTCGACCAGGCGACAAGCGCTGCCATGACCAGACCGATGGCAAAGGTGATGGAAAACTTCTTCATGGTGCTCACTTTTGCAGATCGGCGTATTCCATGCGATATCTTTCAAACTCCTCGGTGTTACAGTAGACGAAGTGGCCGGGGAAAACTTCGCGCATGGTCGGGCCTTCCTTGGAATAATCGTGATCCAGAATAGGATTATAGACCACACGCTTGCGGTTTTTCTCGCTGACAGGGTCGGGCAGCGGGATGGCCGACAGCAGTGCGCGGGTATACGGATGGAACGGGTGGGCGAACAGCTCGTCGCTCTTGCCCATTTCCACGATCTTGCCGAAGTACATGACCGCGATACGCTGCGAGAAATACTTCACGACCGCCAGATCGTGCGCGATGAACATGATGGTCAGACCCATCTTCTCGCTCAGCTCGTTGAGCAGGTTGATGACCTGTGCCTGAATGGAGACGTCCAGCGCGGAGATCGGCTCGTCGGCAATGATAAGCTCGGGGTTCATGATGACCGCGCGGGCAATGCCGATACGCTGCCGCTGGCCGCCGGAGAATTCGTGCGGGTAACGCGACGCGTGCTCCTGCACCAGGCCGACCGTTTCCAGCATCTTGTAGACCTGCTGGTCGATGTATTCCTTATCCTTGATGCCGCGAATGACCAGTCCTTCGGCGATGATATCGCGCACGGTCATACGCGGGTCAAGCGACGCGATGGGATCCTGGAAGATCATCTGGATCTCGTTGGTCAGCTTGTTCTTTCCTCTGGCGCGGGAATACCTGCGGTGATCGGCGACCGCGGACTTGATCTGCGCACGGTTTTCGGCGACGATCTCATCACGCTCCTCCTTGGTGATCTTTCCTTCGGAGAAATCTTTGCGTGCCTGCCGGATCGCATCCTCGTAGCTGCGCGTACCGGCGCAGATGCGCTCGCCCTTATAATAGACCGAGCCGCCGGTGATATCGTACAGGCGGATGATGGAGCGCCCCGTGGTGGTCTTGCCGCAGCCGGACTCGCCGACCAGACCGAAGACCTCGCCCTTATAGATCTCAAAGCTGACATCATCTACGGCCTTGTTTTCCCGCTTGTTCAGCTTGAAATACTGCTGAAGATGTTCGACTTTTAACAATACTTCTTTTTCCATGTTACGCATTCTCCTTCTTCAGGCGTTCGATACGCGCGCGGATCAGCGCAGGCATTTCCACCTTCGGCGCATTCGGATGCAGCAGCCATGTTGCAGCCTGATGCGTGTCGGTGATGTCAAACATAGGCGGTTCCAGCTCAAAGTCGATGTCCAGCGCATACTTGTTACGCAGCGCGAATGCATCGCCCTTGGGCGGGTAGATCATGTTCGGCGGGGTGCCGGGGATGGACTCCAGCTTTTCCTTCGTGTCCAGATCGGGCATAGAGGACAGCAGTGCCCAGGTATACGGGTGCGCGGGCTCGTAGAAGATTTCTTCGGCCGTGCCCTTTTCCACGATCTTGCCCGCATACATAACGGCGATACGGTCTGCCATATTCGCCACGACACCGAGGTTGTGCGTGATGAAAATGACGGAAAGGTTTCTCTTGCGCTTGATATCGTTGATCAGCTCCAGGATCTGCCCCTGAATGGTCACGTCCAGCGCGGTAGTCGGCTCGTCGCAGATCAGGATGTCGGGGTTGGCCGACAGCGCGATGGCGATGACGATCCTCTGGCGCATACCGCCGGAGAATTCGAACGGATACTGATTGAAGCGCGCGGCGGGCTCGGGGATGCCGACTTCTTCCATCAGCTTGATAGCCTTGGCCTTGGCGATCTGCTTGTTCATCTTCACGACGACGCGGGAAGCCTGCTCTTTCAGGAAGTCGATGATCTCGACCACATGCGCCTCGGCATCGAAGGAAGCGTCGTTACGCATGTCGTTTTCATAGGACGCGATCAGGTTTTCCAGAACCTTGCAGATGTTATGCCGCTTCAGCTCCAGATCGACGATCACCTGCGGCTTGAGCACCCAGTCCGGCTCCGTGCCCTTGGCGATCAGCGCATCGTACTTGGCCTTGTTCTTCAGGTAGATCTTCTCCTGAATGGGGTTGTTCTTCACGCCGTCGAAATATTCCTGCACCGCGGACTCCAGCGCGGAGTGGAAAACATACTCGGTGCTGTTTTTCTTCACGGCGAGGCGGTCGATGGCATGATCGACCTGCGGCACGATATGCTTGACCAGCTCGTTCGCCTTTCCGGGCTCAAGCTGCTCGCCCTTAAAATAATCCAGAACTGTGCGCAGCTCGTCCAGGCAGGCGGACTTCTTCGCGATGGTAGTCTCGTGCGAATGGCGCACGCCCTTGGCGGCCATGCGGATGAAATCGAACATGAATTCCTCGTCTAGGAATTTGCGCGTCATGGCGTTCATTTCGGACACGGGCATACCGTCCAGCTCGGCATCGGTGTGGGACAGCAGGTAATAGCCCATGGTGAAGAAATTGGGCTTCTCCTTGGCCAGTGCTTCCTGCGTCAGGCTGTATACCTTTTCCAGCGGCTCGATCGCATCTTTCGGGTCGAGCGCTTTGCCCATTTTCGCCAGCTTGCGCAGCTCGTTTGCCAGCGCAACGGACTCGTCGTTTTTCACGACCACATAGGGGTTGAACGACTCGGTGAAATTCTTCGCAATGGCACGCAGTTCCATCGGCACATCGACCTGACGGTCTTTTTTGATGTACGCCAGCAGGCTTTCGACCTGCACGTCCACCTGCGTCGCTTCGCCGTATGCCTCGTTATAGACGCTCTCGACCTTGGTGCTGCGGATGCAGAAATTGTCGAAGGTTTTCAGCTTGGCGGCCACCTCGGCCTTGTTGTCCTCGCCGGCGGCAGCGTCAAAGGCGTTGATATGCTCGCCCATGCGCTTGATCATGGAGTTGAACTCGTGCCGTGCGTTTTTCTTACCGGTCTTGGCCTTGAGGATCATGGCCTCGGTCAGCTGCTGGCCGATGCGCATGATGGGGTTCAGGCTGGACATCGGGTCCTGGAAGATCATGGCGATCTTATCGCCGCGGATCTTATGATAGTCATCCTCGGAGATCTTGAGCAGATCCTGCCCGTTATACAGGATCTCGCCGCCCTCGACGATGGAGTTGCCCGCGAGAATGCCCATGATGGCCTTACTGGTCACGGATTTGCCGGAGCCGGACTCGCCGACGATGGCCAGCGTCTCGCCCTTGTACAGGTCGAAGGAAATGTTGCGCACGGCCTTGACGATACCGCCCTGGGTACGGAATGATATTTGCAGATTATTTACTTCAAGCTTCTTATCCATAAAATTCGATCATTCCTTTCCGATTATTCTTCTGCGCCGCGCAGAGAGGGGTTGAACGCATCGCGCAGGCCGTTGCCGAACAGGTTGAAGCAGAGCATCAGCAGGCTGATGAACAGCGCGGGGAACAGGATCATGTGCGGATAAGTGAACAGGTAGTTCTGCCCCGTGGCCAGCAGTGTACCGACCGAAGTCATACTGCCGGTGGACAGGTTGATGATGCCCAGATAGCTCAGGCTCGTCTCGGAGAAGATGACACCCGGGATGACCAGAACGGAGCCGGTGATCAGCGTGCCAATGGCGTTGGGGAAGATATGCTTGAACATGATGCGCCCGTCGCTCGCGCCGAGGGTGCGTGCGACCAGAACATATTCCTGATTTTTGAAGCGGTAGAACTGCATTCTCGTGCGCCCGGCCATGCCTGTCCAGCCCGTGAGGAAGAAGGATATAAACAATATGGTCACGTGCGAGGCATTGAGGTGATAGCGCATCAGGGTGATGACGATCATGAACGGGATCGACGTCAGCAGTTCGACGAAGCGTTCCATGGCGAGGTCGAGCTTGCCGCCGTAGTAGCCTTCGATGGAGCCGTAGATGGCACCGACGATCAGGTTGACCACGGAAACGACGATCGCGAGGATGAACGAGAAGCGCGCGCCGCTGGCCAGACACACGAACAGATCCTTACCGATGTTGTTCGCGCCGAAAATGAAGTACGGCTCGGTGATGCCGTCATCGGCCAGATAGTGGATATACTTGTAGTATTCGCGGTAATCGACGCGGATGCGCCACACGCCGCCGTCCATTTTCTCGGCGTAGTTATACAGCTTTTCCTCGCCCTCCCAGTACATCTTGCTGGTGTACTCGTCCTGGCCGTCGTTGGCCTGATAGATCGGGATGAGGTTGCCTTCCTTGTCGTAAACGACCTCGCCCTTGGAATTGGTGCGGAACCAGACCTTGGCATCGTCGCCGTCGCCGGCGAACTTCTGGTGGGTGGGGCGGCGGGACGGCTCGGTGATGGGCATGATGACCTGCACGCCCATTTCATCCTGATACGCCTGCAGCGCCTGATATTGGGCGGTGGTCAGGTTGATGAACTTCACGCCGACGGCGTTATAGGTGTCGTAGCGGTAGGAATAGGAGGTCTGCTCCTTGCCCATATATTCGGTCGTCTCTTTGACAACGTCGGACATGAACACATCGCGCCGCGTTTCGATCTGCGTGGCCAGATGCATGATATAGGAGTACTCATTCAGGCCGTCGCCCTGCTTGCCGCCGTCCCAGAAGCCCAGTTTGAGGTCGTAGCACAGCTGCAATTTCGGCAGCGCGAAGCGGTAGTATTCATCCTGATAGGAAACGGTATACGGTGTCAGGAACGGCGCGACGATGGCGAACAAAATCAGGCAGCAGATCACGATGAACGCAAGGATCGAGCCCTTGTTGCGGCTGAAACGGTTCAGCGCGTCCCTGAAATAGCTGACGGGCTTGGTTTCCAGCTTGTTGTCGTGCAGGTTGGCACCGGTGTCGTGGAAGACGAATTTCTCTGCGGAGATCTTATAATCCTGTGCTTTCATTTATTTCGCCCCCATTCTGATACGCGGGTCAATGATACCGTAGGAGAGGTCAATGACCAGAGATGCAGCCAGACCGATCAGCAGATAGAAGCCGGACAGCAGCATGAAGAAATCGTAATCCGGTGCGTTGATCGCGCCCAGATACAGGTTGCCGACGCCGGGGATCGCGAAGATCTTTTCGATGATAAGCGAGCCGGACATAACGCTGATGAACTCGCCGACGATGGACGGGAAGATCGGCACCATAGCGTTGCGCAGGGCGTGGCGGGTCGTCGCCTGCGCCTTGGTCAGACCCTTGGTGCGGGCGAGCAGCATATATTCCCCGGTGAGCACTTCGGTAAGCTCCGCACGGGTGAAGCGGGCGTAGCCCGCGATCGAGCCGAAGGACATGGAGATCACGGCGGGCAGCATGGATTTAAACATATCCCATGTGAAATAATCAAAGCCCGCGTTCATGGTCTTCGGCAGTAAATTCAACTTAAAGCAGACGATATACAGGAACAGAGACGCGTAAACGAACGACGGCACGGAAATAAACACCATGACCATGGTCGAGATCAGGTGATCCTGCCATTTATTCTTTTTCAATGCAGCCCAAATGCCCAGCGCGATACCGGTCGGCACGGCCAGCAGGGAGGAATAGACATTGATCAGCACCGTGGGGGGGAGCTTTTCCACAAAGACATCCCAGACGGGGCTGTTGCGGAACTGCGGCATATTGATGCAAACGCCGAAGTCGCCTTTGGTAACGATGCGCTTGACATACAGATAAAACTGTTCGGGGATCGGCTTAAAATAGCCGCGGGCTTCCATCTGCGCCCTTATCTTATTGGCATCCTCGCCGATGCCTACCGAGGAAACATCGACCGGGAGGAGCTTGATCAGTACAAAGCAAACCGTGATGATGATTGCAAAGGTCATGAGCATGAGGCCCACTCTCTTGCAGATATATTTGAACATATACATATCTGCTTTTCTCCTTTCGTGGTGAGCATGATTACAACTGGACAAAATGGGGGATAGTGGAACTATCCCCCATTGCGCCCAATACAGGAAATTGTTGTGTTGATGCTTAGTTCTTGTAGTTCAGCTGGTTGTTCTGCGCAGCGACAGCCTCTGCCCAGCCGGCATCGTCATAGTTATAGGTCATGTAGCGCAGTCCGCCGTAGCCCATGAAGGTGTTGTAATCATAGGAGATGTAGTCGACCTTGTACGACAGCATGGAAGCGGAGTACTGGCCGTACATGATGACGCTCCAGTAGGACTCCAGGATCTTGTTTTCCAGAGCGGCGATCAGCTGCAATCTCTTGGACTGCGGCAGGCCATTCTCGGACCAGTCGTACTTGCAGCCGGAGTAGCCGTTCAGGCAGTACCACCAATCCATCAGGGACATGGTGTCGGTGATATCCTCACCGTTCTCGCCTACACCGACCATGGTGAAGGTCATCATTTCCTTATCGGTGTCCCAGCCGGTGGCATAGCGGTAGTTCTCGTCCAGATAAGCCATCAGCAGGTAGCCCGGATCCCAGGCAGCGCCCTGCCAGCCGCCGGAGCAGAGGTCATACGCGCCGGAGCGGAAGTCGTCCGCCCACTTGTCGCCGAAGGAAGCATCGAAATCAAGAGAGATACGGCCTTCCAGCTTGGTGCCCTTGCACATTTCCTGGAATGCATTGTTGAGGTAGTCGAAGTGACGGCGGGTCGACTCGTTGTCCGCGGAGGTGCCGTAGGTCAGCACGACGTTATCGGTGTCGGAGATGTCGCCGGCAGCCTTGGCCTCGTCGTAAGCCTTGTCGATCAGGCGGCGGGCTTCGTCCAGATTGTAACCGGTGATGGACGCGACAGCCTTATCCAGATCTCCGCCGTAGTCGTCGATGTTAACATTGTAGGTGTTGCACAGTGCCTTCTTGGCCTCGTCGGTGTTGCGGTAAACGCCGCCGTTCTCCACGTCATAGTAGTGGACATCGCCGAACAGGCCGTAAGCAGGCTGAGAAGCGGTGGTGCACTTGGTGGTGTAGTCCGCGCGGTCGATGCCCAGCGCGATGGCGTTTCTGAAGTCCTGATACAGCAGGATGGTCTTGTTCACGCCTTCGCTCTCACGAGCTTCCAGACCTGCTCTCATGGACTGGATCTGCAGGGAGCCCATGTAGCTGCCGGGGGTGAAGTAAGCGCGGGAAGAGCCCTTGTACTCGGAAGCGATGCTGACATCGATGCCGATGCCGTCCACTTCACCGGCCTGGAACTTGACCCATGCGGTGTTCCACTCTGCGATGTCTTCGCAGATGATGTAGTCGGTCTGATACTGACCCTCGTACTGCTCCATGTTCCAGCCGTACCAGTTCTCGTTCTTGCTCAGAACATACTGCTTGCCGGACTGGAAGCTGTCGAGCTTATAGACACCCCAGCTGCGGGTATTTTCCACGCTCTGGTTGTAGTTGGTGGTCCACAGCGTGGAGCCTTCCTCGGGCTTCTGCTTGCAGGCTTCATAAGTAGCCTTGTGGACCAGCGGCAGGCCGGAGAGGTTATAAGCGGCCTGATAGGACAGGGAGCCGTCGTCCTTCAGCAGGGCGATGGGCTGATACAGCACGATGACCAGCTCATAGTCGCCGGTGGTGAAGATACCAACATTATCCCAGGAGAATTCGGGATAGGTGTAGCGTGCGATGAAGAAGTGCAGCTCCTCACCGGGATCGGTTTTCCACCAGCCGAGGATGGCTTCCCAGCAGGCATTCATCTCGGCATCGGCCTTGATCTCGGCCAGGGTCTTGTTCTCCATCTTGGCCAGAACTTCGGCGTTCACGCCCTCGAGGGAGCCCCAGTAGTTGGTCAGCAGATATTCGGCGAGCATTTCGGCGGTGTAGCTCTCGGGAGCGCCGAGCCAGTTGCCTCTGATGTAGTTTTCGGCATTATACTCGTCGGTCGGCTCACCGAGGCGGAACAGCAGCTCGCTGTCCATCTCTTCGGTATACTCGGAGTAGATGGAAGCGGCGGAGAACCAGCCGGACTGATTCTGCTTGGCATAGTCCTTTGCGCCGACGAGGTTCACGGAACCTGCATAGAAGGAGTCGGCACGGTAGTTCTGGAACAGCGGGTTGAGCTGCTCCTGCATGGTGTAGACAAAGTCTTCGGCCTTGATGGCATCGCCGTTGTCCCACTTCAGGTCATCACGCAGGGTGATCTTCCAGGCATAGCCGGTGGTCACATCGCCCAGGCCCCATGCCTCGGCGTATTCGGTGGTGACATCTTCCAGCTTGGTAGCGGCGCTGTACTCGACGGTGAAGCCGCCGGGAACGATATCGCCGTACTCGTCGAACTCATAGTTGAACGAGAAGAAGCTGGAATTGAGGTAGCTGATCATGTCGGAGTCATTGGCATCCTTGTAGGTCAGCTCGTTCCAGTTGGACGGCAGCGGATCGTTGTAATCATGGAAAGTGTGAACACCGACACCCTCGGTGCCCTGGGGCTTGCTGGGGTTGGTCGCGTCGGGACCGGACGGATCGGTCGGGTCGGGGGTCTTGACGCATGCGGCCAGAGACAGGATCATCACAATGGCCAGCACAGCAGCAAACAGCTTTTTCATTTCGATTTCCTCCTTTTATATTATTTACGCGCCCGATGCTCCGCTTTTTGCGGAAAAGCACGCGCAAACAGTGAAGATATTATATGCGTTCCGGGGCGAAATGTCAATTTCCAATCGGCGATTTCTATAAAAATCACAATATTTTTAACGATACGTTCATATTTTTTGTATGTAACCACTGCACCCGTCCGCGAGTGGCGGACATTTTCGGGAAAAATATCCACGACTCGTGTATACCCCATTGGGCGATCTCGCGTTTTTTGTGAGAAATATACGAAACGGCCGCGATTTTTACGCGTTTCCCCATTCAATTTTTCCGTTTCGACGAATTTTTATTCGTATACGGGTGTATCCGCGTACGGCGCACATTTTTTCCATTTTTGTCCGCCTGTGGAAGACACAGAGGCTGCGGCGGTCCTCCCCGCCGCAGCCTCCCGCGGTAAAAATGCTTATTCTTCGTTCGCCTTGGCGTCGGCGATGATCTTAGCCTGATTGCTCTTGGGCACTTCCTCGTAGCGCACGAATTCCAGCGTGAACGAGCCGCGTGCCTGCGTCATGGCACGCAGATCGATCGCGTAGGAGCCCATTTCGGCCATCGGCACTTCGGCCTCGACGACGGTATTGCCGTCGGAATCGGGGTTCATACCCATCGGGCGGCCGCGGCGCTTGCTCAGGTCGCCCATCACGTCGCCGACGTAATCCTCGGGCACGGTGACGGCCAGCGCGCCGATCGGCTCAAGCAGCGTGGGGTTGGCATTGGGGATGCCTTCCTTGAACGCCAGAATGGCCGCCAGCTTGAACGCCATTTCGTTGGAGTCTACGGGGTGATACGAGCCGTCGTACAGCACGGCCTTGAGGTTGACCATGGGATAGCCTGCCAGCGGGCCTCTCTGCACGGCCTCCTGAATGCCCTTTTCCACGGCAGGGTAGAAGTTTCTGGGCACGCTGCCGCCGAAGACTTCCTCGGCGAAGATCAGGCCGTCCTGCTCTTCCTGCGGCTCAAAGCGCATCCAGACATCGCCGAACTGGCCGGAGCCGCCGGTCTGCTTCTTGTGGCGGCCGTGCGCCTCGACCTTCTTCTTGATCCGCTCGCGGTATGCCACGCGGGCAGGGCTGAGCACCGCGTCGACATTGAAGCGGCTCTTGAGCTTGGACACCAGCACGTCCAGATGCTGATCGCCCGTGCCGGAGAGCACCATCTGGCGCGTTTCGGCATTGTTCACCAGCGTGAAGGAGGGGTCTTCCTCGTTCAGGCGGTTCAGACCCGCCGCGACCTTGTCTTCCTGTCCCTTCGTCTTGGGGCTGATCGCCACGGAATAGCACGCGGGCGGGTACGGCAGACCCTTCAGCGCGACGACCTTACGCGGGTCGCACAACGTATCGCCCGTTTTGACGCGATCCATCTTGCCGATGGCACCGATGTCGCCGCAGGTCAGGGTCTTAACCTCGCTGTTTTTCTTGCCGCACATGGAATACAGGCGGCCGAGCTTTTCGGTCTCGCCGGTGCGGGCGTTGACGAGCGCGGTATCGGAGGTGATCTCACCGGAGAGCACCTTGACGAAGGAATACTTGCCGTACTGGTCGGAAACGGTCTTCCACACGAATGCGGAGGGCACGCCGCCGGGCGACACCACGAATTCCTCCCCCGTGCCGTCGGCTGCGGTGGCCTTGTGATAGTTGCCCTCC
>CAZIGE010000031.1:0-21553 GCA_964538475.1 uncultured Oscillospiraceae bacterium
ACCTGTGACCTCATGCGTGTGAAGCATGCGCTCTAACCAGCTGAGCTATGCCTCCGTTTCGGAACATCAATGATTATACCACAGTTACGCGAATTGTCAAGCCCTATTTTTTGCCCGCTTCGCCGTCCGCGCCGCTTGCCCCTGCCGCCCGCGCTGCGCATGGATGCTTCTTTCGCAAGCTTTGGCGCTTTCACCAGTTTTGCCGGTTTTTTCTCTGATTTTTCGGTGCTATTTCATGATAGTTTCCTGTTGCTTTTTTTTGATGCGCAGTGCTATAATGATAGTGTCTGGGATCGCCGCGCAAATCGGCGTTTCCCCCGAATATGTTCCCCGACTTTGATAAAAATAAGCGAGGTATGTTCCGATGGTCATGTACGAAGACAATATCAAAATTTTCTGCGGAAATTCAAACCCCGGCCTTGCCCAGGCTGTTTGCGCACACTTGGGGCTGAAAATGGGCACCAGCACCGTGCGCACCTTTGCCGACGGTGAGGCCTCCGTTACGCTGGAGGAGACCGTCCGCGGCGCAGATGTGTTTCTGATCCAATCCACATGCAAACCCGTAAACGATAATCTGATGGAGCTGCTCGTTATGGTGGATGCCTGCCGCCGCGCCTCCGCAGGTCGCATCACGGCCGTCATCCCGTACTTCGGCTACGCCCGTCAGGATCGCAAGGCCAAAAGCCGCGACCCCATTTCCGCGAAGCTGGTGGCCAATATGATCACCGCCGCCGGTGCAGACCGCGTGCTGACCATGGATCTTCACGCTTCCCAGATCCAGGGATTTTTCGACATCCCCGTGGATCATCTTCTCGGCAGCCCGACATTTGTTGACTATTTCCTGAACAGATTCCCCGAGGAGCAGTACGATCACGAGAATTTCGTCGTGGTATCTCCCGATGTCGGTTCTGTCGGTCGTGCCCGCGCATTTGCATCCAAAGTCCATATGGGCCTGGCGATCGTGGACAAACGCCGCCCCAAAGCAAACGTATCCGAGGTCATGAATATTATCGGCGATGTGCGTGGCAAGACCTGCATCCTTTACGATGATATCGTGGACACTGCCGGAAGCCTGTGCAATGCCGCGTGGGCGCTGGTGGAGGTCGGCGGCGCAAAAGAGGTCTACGCCTGTGCCACGCATGGCGTGCTCTCCGGCCCCGCCTACGAGCGCATCGAGCAAAGCCCGCTGAAGGAAATGGTTTTTTTGAACACCATTCCGCAGTCCGGCAATACCCCGAGCAATAAGCTGACCTATCTGGATGTTTCCTATGTCTTCGCGCGCGCGATCGAGCACGTTCACGGTGCGACCTCCATTGCGGATCTGTTCTGATGCCGACGAACAACACCTGTGAAACATGGCTCATCGTCGGCCTCGGAAATCCGGGCCGCGAATATGAAAAGACCCGCCACAACGCGGGCTTTCGGGCACTCGACCTTCTGGCGGCGCAGTTGGATTGCCGCGTGGACAGGCTGAAATTTCAGGGGCTGTACGGCCAGACCGTTTACCGCGGCCGAAAGCTGATCCTGCTCAAGCCGCAGACATTCATGAACCTGTCCGGCGATTCGGTCGCGCCGTGCGCCGCATTCTTTAAGGTGCCGCCGCAGCGTATACTTGTGATGTTTGACGATATTTCGCTGGAACCGGGTCGTCTGCGCGTCCGCGCGGACGGCTCCGCCGGCGGACACAACGGCATCAAATCCATGATCTCCCGCCTGGGGAGTCAGGATTTTCCACGTGTCAAGATCGGTGTCGGGGCAAAACCGCATCCCGATTTCGATCTGGCGGCGTGGGTGCTGTCAAGCTTCTCCGCACAGGAGGAGCAGGCGCTGGCTCCCGCGCTGCAATGGGCGGGCGAGGCCGCGCTGGCCGTCATCGAGCACGGTGTCGCGGAAGCCGCTAACTGCTACAACGGTCGAAAGCAGTAGATCGACCTGCTATTTTACGGAAAGGGGAGTTTTTCCCCTTTCCGCGTTCTCACGTTGCCGAAAGGCGCCCCATGCGGTGCTGCGGCAGCCGTTTTTCGGAGGTACCCATGGAACAGTTGATTCATATGCTTGCAGGCATTCCCGAATATTCCACGCTGCTGAAAGCGCTGCAAAAGGATCGCAGCGCCGCCGTTACGGGCATTGGGCAGATCAACCGCAGTCACCTGATCGCAGGACTGATCCGCGACAGCGGGCGGCCGATCGTGGCGCTTTGCCAGGACGATATGGCCGCAGGACGGCTTCGGCGGGAGCTGGAGGCTTTTCTCGGCACGAGCGTTCCCGTTCTGCCCGGGCGGGAGCTGACGCTGTACGACAGCGCCGTTGTTTCCCGTGCATGGGAGCAGCAGCGCCTGCGCCAGCTTTACGACCTTTCCTGTGGCCATACGCGCGTGCAGATCATGACATGGGATGCGCTCTCTCTGCGGACCATGCCCCCCGCCGTGCTGCAAAAGGCGGTCTTTACGCTGGAGATCGGAAAGGAATATGTGCTTGAAGATCTCTTGCCCGCACTGACGCGCGCGGGCTACACACGCTGCGCCATGGTGGAAGGGCCGGGACAATTTGCCGTGCGCGGCGGGATCCTGGATGTGTACTCTCCGGCAGCCGATCTTCCGTTCCGCTGCGAATTTTTCGGCGATACGCTCGACGCGATGGGATATTTTGACCCCGGCAGTCAGAGAAGAACGGAAAATGTCGAGCAGGTGACAATCCTGCCCGTCGGGGAGACGCAGCCGCACCTGCACCCGCAGGGACAGGAGGGACTGTGCAGCGATCTGCATGCGCTCATCAGCCGCCAGATGCGCCGCAAGAACGTACACGAAGCGCTGCTGGCGACGCTTCGGCGCGATCTGGATGCATACAGCAGCGGCCTTCCCTGCGCCGCGTCGGATCGCTATATGTCTCTGATCTATCCCGAGGCGGCCACCGCGCTCGACTATATCCCGCACGATGCCGCCGTGATCCTGTGTGACTGGAACAGCCTGCACCGCGCTGCGCGTACCCGTATCGAGGAAATGGGGATGCAGCTGGACGGCCTGCTGCAATCGGGCATGGTCGTCGGCGAGTTGTGCGATTATGTGTGCCGCTGGGAAGACTTCTGCGCCGCACTTCGCGGACGCGTCGCCGTGTATCTGGATGCATTCGGCGGCAGCTCTTACCCGGAGGAAAACCGCCCCCGCGTCCTGCTTCCCATAACGGCTAAGCAGCTGCCCGGCTACGGCGGCAGCACCGATACCGTCGCCGCCGATCTGGCACACTACCGAAAGTTGGAATTCCGCTGCCTTGTCCTGTGCGGCACACGCCGCCGTGCGGAGCTTTTACAGCAGATCCTGCGCGAGCGCGGTGTCACGGCATTTCTTGCCATCCCGCTGACGACGATCCCCGGCGAAGGGCAGATCCTCCTGACCGAGGGAAGCCTCCCTTACGGCATGGAATACCCCGACAGCAAACTCGTCGTCCTCACCGAGGGACAGCTTCTGGAGCGCCGCGCATCCAAAAAGCCCACTGCGAAAAAGCCCGCCACCAATCGGCAAAAGCTGCGTGCTTTTACGGATCTTGCCCCCGGCGACCTGGTCGTGCATGAAAACTACGGAATCGGCCGCTTCGTCGCAATGGAGCGCATCCGCGTGGACGGCGCGATCAAGGACTATATCAAGATCGCCTATCAGGGCAGCGACACGCTGTTCGTTCCCGCAACGCAACTCGATCTTGTCAGCAAATATATCGGCAACGGCGGCGAGGACAGCACCGTTCGCCTCAACAAGATCGGCTCGGACGCATGGCAAAAAACCAAAACGAAGGCCAAAAAAGCGGCCCGCGACATGGCCGGTGAGCTTATCAAGCTTTACGCCGCGCGAAAACGACAGGCGGGCTTTGCCTTTGCCGCCGATTCTCCGTGGCAATCGGAGTTTGAGGATAACTTTCCCTATCCCGAAACGGACGATCAGCTGCGCTGCATCGCGCAGATCAAGCAGGATATGGAGTCGCCGACCCCTATGGACCGTCTGCTGTGCGGCGATGTCGGCTTCGGCAAGACCGAGGTCGCGCTGCGCGCCGTCATGAAGGCGGTGATGGACAGCAAGCAGGTCGCCATCCTGGTACCAACCACGGTGCTGGCACAGCAGCATTATCAGACGGCCGTTTCCCGCTTCCGCGGATTCCCGGTCAATATCGACGTGCTCAGCCGCTTCCGCTCCACGGCAGAGCAGCACCGCACGCTGCAAAACCTCCGCGCAGGCACGGTGGATGTCGTCATCGGCACGCACAAGCTGCTGCAAAAAAGCGTGCAGTTCCGTGACCTCGGCCTGCTGATCGTGGACGAAGAGCAGCGCTTCGGCGTCACCCACAAGGAGCGTCTCAAGGAGCTTTCGCAGGGCGTGGACGTTCTGACGCTCTCCGCTACGCCCATCCCGCGCACGCTGAATATGGCGCTGTCCGGCATTCGGGATATGTCTACCATTGAGGAGCCGCCCGCCGACCGCTATCCCGTCCAGACCTATGTATTGGAGCATAACAACGCCATCCTGGACGATGCCATTCGGCGCGAGGTCGAGCGTGGCGGGCAGGTCTATTACCTGCATAACCGCGTGGAGACCATCGACCAGTGCGCGGGCGCGCTGAAACGGCGCATCCCCGGCATCAGCGTCGGTGTCGCGCACGGAAAAATGGGGGAGGACGCACTGGGCGATGTCATGCAGGCCATGGCCGACGGAGAGATCCAGGTGCTCGTGTGCACCACGATCATCGAAACAGGGCTGGATATCCCCAACGCCAATACGCTCATCATCGAAAACGCAGACCGCTTCGGCCTCTCCCAGCTGCACCAGCTGCGTGGGCGTGTCGGGCGTTCGGCGCGCCATGCGTATGCCTATTTTACCTACCGCCCCGATAAACAGCTCAGCGAGATCGCGGAAAAACGGCTCAGCGCCATTCGGGATTTTGCCGAGTTCGGCTCCGGCTTTAAGATCGCCATGCGCGATCTGGAGATCCGCGGCGCAGGCAATCTGCTCGGTGCGGAGCAGTCGGGACATATGATGAGCGTTGGCTATGATATGTACCTGAAGCTTCTGGACGAAGCCGTGCTGGAAGAGCGCGGCGAAAAGCCCCGCACCCCCGAGTGCACCGCCGACCTCAATGTTACCGCCAATGTCGACCCCGAATTCGTCGCGCGCGGCGAAGAGCGTATGGATCTGTATCGCCGCATGGCCGCCATCCGCACGCAGGCAGATGCCGACGACCTGCTCGACGAGATCGTCGATCGCTACGGCGACCCGCCGCGCGGCGTGCTGAATTTGATAGATATCGCGCTTCTGCGTGCGCAGGCACGCCTGTGCGGCGTGGAGGACATCCGCCAGAAGGGCGGGGAGGTCCTCTTTACCCTGACCGAGCTGAAATTCGACATCATCAGCGCCCTCTGCGCCGAAAGCGGCTATAAAAACCGTCTCTCGCTGGTCGCGACCGCAAAAAAACCGACGCTTCGCCTGAAGCTCGGCAGCGGCGCGGATAGTCTGAAGCAGTCCGCGCAGTTCATCGGCAAGTACCGTGCTCTGCTCGAAATGTAAAGAAATTGTCAATTTTCCCAAACTTCCCGCCCGCGGCGGTGCAAAGTAATTGCATCCCGCCCGGAAATATGCTACAATAAGCATCGAACGGCGATTGCCCGTTCGAAAGCAGGGGACATTGTCCCCGCAGGAAAAGAGGTTGATCGACCTTTATGGAACAACAAACGCATCGGCGCGGTTTCCGAACCGAAAAAGCGCGCCGTATGGCTCTGGCTCGCCGCATTTGCTGGCTGGTGCTCGGCCTTTGCATCCTGATCGGCGCGTTCGTGGGGCTGCGCGATCTGAAAGACCGCCTGTTTCCCGCCACAGAGGATGACGGGCGGATCTTGCCGAATGTATATATCGCGGGGGTGAGCGTCGGCGGCCTGACGGAAAAGGATGCCTGCAACGCCCTGCGTCTTGCACTGGCGAACAGCTACCTGTCGGACGATCTGGTCGTCTCGCTGCCGGGTGACACGCTCACCCTGTCGCCTGCGGATACGGGCGCACGTCTGGATGTGGAGTCGGCGGTCCGGGCGGCTTATTCCTACGGCCGCAGCGGTACAGACCAGCAAAACGCGCAAACCCGTCGGGAGGCTGAAACGAAATCGTATAACATTGCGCTGCTGCCGTACCTGAATTTGGATCTGAACTACATCTTCGATGCGGTCACGGCCTTTTGCGAAGGCTACAGCATGGAAATGACCCAGCCTTCCGTTTCCCTGCAGGGCACAAGACCCACTTACCCGTCCAGACCCGATGACTGGGACGAGGAAGAAAACGGTCCGTATGTCCCGAATCTGGATGCGCTCGATCACCAGACGCTGCTCATCACGCTTGGCACCCCGGATTTCATCCTGGAGCCGCAGGCGGTCTATGATTGCGTGCTCGACGCATACAGCCTGCACAATATGGAAGCCTCCTATGAAGCCCCCACCCTGACCGAGCCGGACGAGGTCGACCTCGCCGCCGTCTTTGCGCAGTATTGCACACTGCCGCAGGATGCCGAGATGAACGGCAAGACCTTTGTCGTAACGCCCGAGGTTTACGGCTACGGCTTCGATATCGAGGCGGCTGCCGAGCTGCTCAGCCGCGCGCAATACGGCCAGCAGGTCACGATCACGCTCGGCTTTCTGAAACCCGACATCACGCAGGAGGCGCTGGTCGGGCACCTGTTTAAGGACGTGCTCGCCGAATATACCGCCACCTGCAACGGTACGGATGCAGCGCGCGATACCAACCTCAAGCAGGCCTGCGACTCGCTCAACGGCTATGTCGTCAAGGCGGGGGAGACGTTCAGCTTCAATCAGGTGATCGGCCCCTGCACCGGAAACCGCGGCTATGTCTCCGCGCCAGTGTTCACCGGAAGCTCCGCCTCTGTTCTCGGCGGCGGGATCGGGCAGATTTCCTCTGCATTGTATACCTGCGCACTTCTGGCAGACCTGACCGTGACTGAGCGTCACGAGCACGCCTACGCCGTGGAATATGTGCAGCTCGGCTTTGACGCCGCCGTTTCCTACGGCTCGGACGACCTCTGCTTCGTCAATACGGGCGCGGAGCCGATTCGCATCGTCGCGGAACTGAACGGCTCGGATGTTACCATTCGCCTGATGGGCACGCACGATGAAACCGTCGGCTATTACATCCGCACGGAGTATCGCATCCTCGCGACCTACACCCCCAATACCATCTTCCAGCCGATGAGCCACGAAAATCCGCAGGGCTATACCGACGGCCATGTGCTGCAGGAGGGAATCTCCGGCTACGATATCGATACTTACCTGTGCAAATACGACGCGCAGACGGATGCGCTGCTTTCCAGCGTTCTGGTCGCGACCGACCATTACGGCAAGCGCGATACCATCCTCGTGCGCATCGACGCACAGTCGGACACACCGACCGATGCCCCCAATTCCATGGAAGACTGACAGGTAAAACGAAGCCCCGGCGCGGAAGGCATACCTTCCACGCCGGGGCGTTTTATATCGCGCTCAGGCGAGCGTGCGGATATCCAGGTGATATTCCACGATCCCCGCGCCGCCGCGTTCGATCTCAATGGCATACGTCAGGTCGACCGTGCCGCCGGTTTCATCAAGCTGCGCGCAGATGCGCTTTGCGCATACCGTCATCAACAGTGCGCCGAATTCCATGCGGTACAGCGACTCGTGCACAACACCTTCGCGAAATACCATTTCGGAGGAAAGTGCGCCGCTTCGCTGAAGCGTGACCTGCTCCGGTTCGACCCGAAACAGCGTCCGAACACCGTTCAGCCCGGTCAGCTCGCTTTCTTCGTACGAGATATCCCAGCCGCCGTCACGCCGAAGCAGCTCTCCCTCCGTGACAAATTCCATCGTTTCCGCCTGCGTGTCGGGATAATGCTGCTTTGCGTGAAGGGTCAAAATGGCTTTGCTCATGTTACCGCGCCTCCAACGCAAGGCGAAGCAGCGTGTCGATCAGTTGGCTGTAGGGAATACCGCTCGCCTCAAACAGTTTCGGGTACATGGAGATGGAGGTGAAGCCGGGCAGTGTGTTGATCTCGTTAAAGATCACATCGTTCCGCTCACGCGTCACGAAAAAGTCCACGCGGCTCAGACCGCGGCAACCGATGGCGCTGTAGATGCGCACCGCTGCGTCGCGCACCGACTCCGCCACATCCTCGGGGATGCGCGCGGGGATATAGGCCGTCGAGGTGTCGGTGATATATTTCGCGCTGTAATCGTAGAAGTCTGCGCCTGCATCGATCTGCCCGCAGACGGAGGCGACGGGGCTGTCGTTCCCGAGCACGGCGACCTCTACCTCCCGCCCGTCGATAAACTCCTCCACCAGGATCTTGCTGTCGAATTTTCCCGCTTCGCACAGTGCCTCACGCAGCGCCTGCGCATCACGCGCCTTGGATACGCCGACCGAGGAACCCGTTCCCGCGGGCTTGACGAACACGGGATAGCAGAAGCGATCTTCCAGCTTCTGCACGATATCGTCCATGTGAGATTCCAGATCCGCGGCACGCACGAGCTGCCAGGCCGCCTGCGCAATGCCCGCCTGATCGGCTACCAGCTTGGTCAGCGTTTTGTCCATTGCTACGGCGGATGCGGCGATATGCGGCCCGACATATGCGATGCCTGCCAGTTGCAGCAGTCCCTGCACCGCGCCGTCCTCTCCGTTTTCTCCGTGCAGCACAGGGAAGACCACGTCGATCTGCTCACGCACCACACAGTCGCCCTCAAAGGTCAGCAGTCCCTGCCCGCGAACGGGGGAGATGGCCGCACGGCGGTTTTCCGGGCAGTTTTCCCATGACCCGTCGGGAAGCTGTGTATAATCGCCGCCCCGATAATGGATCCACTGCCCGCTTTTCGTGATGCCGACGGGATAGATGTTGTATTTCTCCGCATCCATGTTGTGCAGTACCGACTCTGCCGAGCGCAGGGAGACTTCGTGCTCCGGGCTCATTCCGCCGAACAGCACACACACATTCAGTTTTTTCACAGATATCGCCTCTTTTGAAGTTATTTTCGTTGATTTCCCGCCGCCCTGTGCTATAATAACAGGGCAGGGAGGAAGGTATTTATGCAAATCGAACTGACAAAAAAAGAATTCCGCAGGCTGCTGGATCTGGTCTATATCGGCAACTGGGTGCTCAATTCCATCCGTGGGGACGACCGCTTCGCCGATTACGACGGTGTCGAGAGCAAGCTTTTCGGCCTGTGCCGGGAGCATGGCATGGACACGCTCGTACAGCGCTGGGAAGGGGAGTGGATCCCCTCGGAAGCCTTTGCCGACGGCGGCATTCACGAGGCGATCGCCTGCTATGAGGATGCGGTGTTTTTCCAGATCCTCGCCGAAGAGCTTTCCCGCCGCGATATGGACTATCCCGAGATCGGTGACGAGAATTACGACGAGCTCGTCAGCCGCATGGAACGCTACATGGATGAGTTCGGCGAGTCCGGTGTCGATCGCCTGTATCTGGACACATGAACCGAAGCAGAGCGGGGCAAATGCCCCGTTCTGCCTGCTTTTTGCTCATTTTCTGCCGAACAGCATATCCATCGCGAGATCAAGGTTGCCGCAGCCCGAGGTATAGATCAGGTCGCCCGGCTGCGCCAGTTCCCGCAGTTTTTCCGCCACATCGGCGATCCTGGGGCAGTAGTATGCGCCCGGGATTTTGTCCAGGAACAGGACGGACGACATGCCCAGCGTGTCCGTCTCCCGCGCGCCCAGAATATCCGAGATCACAAGGATGTCGGGGCGGCGCAGCTGCTCGACAAATTCGTCGAACAGTTCTTTCGTGCGCGTGTAGGTGTACGGCTGGAACGCCAGGATCACGCGCTTATAGCCCATCGTCTCAATGGTGTCCAGCGTGGCGGAAAGCTCCTTGGGGTGATGGCCGAAATCGTCGAAGAAATCCGCACCGTTGATCGTGCCGCGGTACTCCATGCGCCGCCTTGCGCCGTGGAATGTCGAAAGTCCCCGCGCTACGGCTTCGCCCGGAATGCCCATCAACCAAGCCGCACCGGCTGCGGCCAGCGCGTTCATGGTGTTGTGCCGCCCGAATACCTCCAGCTCCACATGGCAATACGGTTTGCCGTCGCACTGCACGTCGAAGCTGCGCCAGTTTTCGCTGATCTGCACGGCGCGGATGCGGTTGTGCGCCGCAAATCCGAAGTTAACATAATCCAGCCCCTGCAAGGCTTCCACCGTATTATCGTCGTCTCCGTTCGCCAGGACCGTCTCGGTGGACAGCTCCGCAAACCTGCGGAACGACCGCTTCACACCGTCAAGCGTCTTGAAATAGTCCAGATGATCCGCATCCACGTTCAAAATAATGGCCATCGAAGGCGAGAAGTTCAAAAACGAATCGCAAAATTCACAGCTTTCCATCACGATGGTGTCGCCCTGCCCGATCCTGTGGCAGGCGTTGATCAGATCCAGATGCGCGCCTACTACGATGGTCGGATCGGTCTGTGCCGCCATCAGGATGTGTGCGATCATGGAGGTGGTGGAGGTCTTTCCGTGCGTGCCCGCGACACAGACCGCGTGCTGATAGCGCCGCATGATAACGCCCCATGCCTGCGCCCGCTCGAACACGGGGATCCCTGCCTCGTGCGCGGCGACGATCTCGGGATTGTCGTCATGTACGGCGGCGGTGCGGATCACACAGCACGCGCCCCGGATATTCTCCGCGAAGTGCCCGAAGCGGACGGGGATACCTTTTGCGATCAGCTCATCCGTCGAGGCGGTGGAGCTCCTGTCCGAGCCGGTGACGATCAGTCCCATTTCCTTTAACACAAGTCCCAACGGCCGCATGGAAATGCCGCCGATTCCTACCAGATGTACCCGATTTCCGGGACGGACATACTGCCCGATGATTTGATTTCGATTATCCATATTCGAAACATCCTCCGATGTTTGTATAATTCCTGTCTGCAACGCAGTTCTTAACAGTATACATCATTTCTTAAAATTTTACAACTGTTAATACGGGAAAAACTGTACAAATAATGTGTTCTTTTGCCACCGTCTTCGTTAAAATGGAATAACGGCCGCATAAAAACGGTGTCGTAAAGCGGGAAATCGGAAAATGCCTCCCGATTTCCCGCGTCTACATTTCGAAAAGGAGATTTTCAGCTATGGCAAGACGGGGCGAAAATATTTACAAGCGTAAGGATGATCGTTGGGAAGGGCGCTATATCCGCGGATATGATGCCTGCGGCAAAGCACAGCTGGGCTATGTTTACGCAAAGACCTATCGGGAGGTCAGGGAAAAGCTGCTGGCTGCCAGACAGGCGGGCGGCACCCGCGCAGATCGGGAGCATAAGCTTTTCCGCGATTTCTGCGAGGAATGGCTCACATTGTCGCGCAATCGCGTGAAAGACTCCACCTACGCCAAGTACCATACCATGATCCACCGCCACCTGGTTCCGCATTTGGGAGACCTGCCGGCGCAGGCGCTGAGCACTGTGCGCATCGAGGATTTTTCCAACACGCTGCTGAAGAACGGGCTTTCGCGCAAAACGGTGCGCGACATCCTTGCTGTTTTGAAAGCTGTGCTCCGGCACTGCAAAAAACAGCTCGGTGCGGAGTTTCCCGATGTCGAAGTCATTTATCCCAAAGAGCAGAAAAAAGAAATGCGTGTGCTGACGCTGGATGAACAGAGGCGACTGGTCGACTACCTGCTTGCCGACATGGACGAGACGAAATTCGGCGTGCTGCTCGCCCTGCTTACCGGAATGCGCATCGGCGAGCTTTGCGCGCTGAAATGGGAGGATATTTCCGCGGACGAACGGGTGATCCATATCCGCAGCACCATGCAGCGCCTGCAAACGCTGGACGACTCTGCCGCCGCGCGCACCCGTATATCCGTCGGCGAGGCGAAAAGCCGCACCTCCAACCGCGTCATCCCGCTGAGCAGCTCGGCGGCAGCCCTGTGCAGGCGTATGCGTGTCACGAACGGAAAGGCCTATGTATTGACGGGCGACTCCGTTCGCTTTCTCGAACCGCGTGTGGTGCAATATCGCCTGCGAAAATACACACGCGACTGTGCGCTGGAGGGCGTGCATTTTCACACCCTGCGGCATACGTTCGCCACCCGATGCGTGGAAGTCGGCTTTGAGATCAAATCCCTCAGCGAAATTCTGGGACACGCCAGCGCGAAGGTGACGCTGGATCGCTATGTGCATTCTTCGCTCGACCTGAAGCGGGCGAACATGGACAAGCTCTCCGCCGTTGGTCTCTGAACGTGCAGAGGGAGCCTTCCGCGATCTTCGCACGCCCCCTGCCTCCCGTGCCCCGATGCATACGGCAACGCCGACTGCGGAAAATCGCGCAGTCGGCGTCGGTCATTTGTGATATTTGCTCCCTGCCTGAATGGCCTGTGCGCGGTAAAGCTGTTCGAGCACCATCACCCGCGCCAGATGATGGGGGAATGTCATCGGCCCCATCGACAGCCGCAGATCGGCCGCCGCTTTCACACGCGGCGCGATGCCGAACGAAGACCCGATCAGAAAGCACAGATTGCTTTTCCCGCCGAGCTTCGCCGCCGCGAGCCGCTCGGCGAACGCTTCACTGGAAAGCATCTGTCCCTCGGGAGTAAATACGCACAGATACGCACCCTTCGGGATCTTTGCGTAAATGGCATCCGCTTCTTTTTCCAGCCCTGCGGCGATCTGCGCCGCCGTCGGATCATCGGGCAGGCGTACTTCCGGCAGCTCCGTGATCCGAAAACGGCAGTAGGCCCCCAGCCGTTTGGCGTATTCCGCCGCCGCGTCGATGTAGAATTTCTCTTTCAGCCTGCCCATGGCAAGCAGCGTGATCTCAGCCATGGAAGCTTTCCACGATGGACACGATCTCCGCGCCGATGCGCTGCTGTGCTTCGAGCGTGGATGCGCCGATGTGCGGCGTGCAGGAAACGGCGGGGTGCGCGTACAGCGCATGATTGGCCGGCGGCTCCTGCGCCCACACATCCAGCCCGGCGGCGCGGACCTTTCCGCTTTCCAGCGCGTCGAGCAGGGCATCTTCGTCGATATTGCTTCCGCGCGAGGTGTTCACGATCACCACGCCGTCTTTCATCGCGGCAAAGCGTGCGGCATTGAGCAGCGGCTCTCCCAGCGCGGGCACGGACAGCGCGACCACATCCGCCTGCGCCAGCAGCGTGTCAAGCGAAACGAAACGCATCGTCTCGCACTCGTATTCCGGCTTCGGATGGCGCTGATAGGCGATAACGTGCATGCCGATGGCCTGTGCGATATCGCCGATGCGCTTGCCGATGCGGCCGTAGCCGATCACGCCCAGCGTTTTCCCGCACAGCTCAAAGCCCTTGCCGCAGGCCTTCTTTTCCCATTTGTCCTCGCGCATGGTGTGCCCGCAGATCGAAATATAGCGCGCGCAGGAGAACATCAGGCCGATCGCCAGCTCGGCCACGGCGTTGCTCGACGCGTTGGGGGTATTGCGTACCGTGATCCCCATGGACTGCGCGTAGGATACGTCGATGTTGTCCAGCCCCACGCCGCCGCGCACGATCAGCCGCAGATGCCCGCCGACGGCTTCATCCAGCTGCGCTTTGCGGATCTTCGTCGCGGAGCGGACGATGACCGCGTCAAAACCGCGCAGCGCCGCGCCCAGCTCATCGGGAGGATAAAATTTTTGTGTGACCTCGTGTCCGCACGCGCACAGCGCATCAACGGCACCGCGATCCATTCCGTCTGTGATCAGTATTTTCATCTGCCCGTCCTCCTCAGCTGTGTTCCGCTTCAAACTGCTTCAGGCACTGCACCAGCGCCTGCACGCCCTCGATGGGCATGGCGTTGTAGATCGAGGCGCGCAGCCCGCCGACGGACTTGTGCCCCTTCAGATTGTCAAACCCGGCCGCCTTCGTATAGGCGATGACCTGTGCATCCAGCTGCGCGCTGCCTGTCACGAACGGCACATTCATCACCGAGCGGAACGGCTTTTCCACCGTACCGCGGAACATCGACGAGCTGTCCAGGAAATCGTACAGGACTTTTGCCTTTTCTTCATTGCGGGCGGCCATGGCTTCCAGACCGCCGTTGTTCAGAAGATACCGAAATACCTTCCCGCATACATAGATCGCCCAGCAGTTCGGCGTGTTATACAGAGAGTCGGCGTTCACATGCGTATCATAGCGCAGATACACGGGCGTTTTCGGATCGAGATCGCTGCGGATCAGATCCTCGCGGATGATCACGATCGACATGCCCGCAGGCCCGACGTTTTTCTGCACACCGCCGTAGATCAGGCCGTAATCGGCTACGTTGCAGGGCTTGCTGAGAAACATCGAGCTCTGGTCGGAAACGAGGATCTTCCCCTTCGTGTCGGGCAGCGTTTGATAGGTCGTGCCGTGGATCGTCTCGTTCTCGCAGATGTAAACATAGTCTTCGTTTTCCCGTATGGGCAACGCCGTACAGTCGGGGATATAGCAGAAATTGCGATCCTCCGAGCTGGCCACGCACCGCACATCTGCAAATTTCTGCGCTTCTTTGAATGCCTTTTTGCTCCAAGCGCCTGTGACGATATACGCAGCTGCGCCGTTTTTCAGCAAATTCATGGGGATCATGGAAAATTGCAGCGTCGCGCCGCCCTGCAGGAACAGCACTCTGTAATTGTCCGGGATGCCCATCAGCTTACGCAGATCGGCCTGCGCATCGTCGCAGATCTGCTGAAAGACCCCGGAGCGGTGCGACATTTCCATAACGGACATACCGCTCCCGCGGTAATTGAGCAGCTCATCGCGGATCTCTTCCAGAACGGGAACGGGCATGGTCGCAGGGCCTGCGGAAAAATTGAAGCAGCGGTCGTACATAGGGCATACCTCCTAGAATATTTGTCGCCTTTATTATACAGGAGGAAACGCCGCACGGCAACAGTTTTTTTGTATGAATTTCCCGCATCGGCAGATACTAAGTACGCGGAGGATGCAAAAATGGAACACAAAAAACGAATTCGTCGACCGAAGCCCGACAATGCCGTCCCCATTCCCGCCCCGGCGCTGACCGACCCGTTCGACAGCTACAGCTGCCTGCAATTAACGGGTCTGGAAAAGCCCGTGCAGGAAGCGCGGGATATCCGCTCGGCCGAGCCGCCCGCGAAAGCGCCGCCCCCGGCGTGAGACTCGGCGGACGGCGACGGAAGATCGGGGCAGCGCGGATGCTTTGCGCGCTCCCGCTGCCCGAAAGCTCGGGGGGCGAAGGGTCAGCCCCCTCTGTATTTTCTGCGTGTCGCCAGACCGCCGCGAATATGCCGTTCCCGCTTGTTTCGATCCAGCACCTCCCGCACGGCGGCGTAGAGCGCAGCGTTACACCCGGGCAGACGCTGCTGGATGTCCTTGTGAACAGTCGATTTGGAGACGCCGAAGTGCTTTGCGGCGGCGCGAACGGTCGCACCCGTCTCAATGATGTACACAGCCAGTGCGCAGGCTCTGTCTTCAATGGTATCTGTCATAGCCATTCCTCCCGATGCTGTGTTTCGCAACAGATTATGACGCGCCGTCGGCCGATATGATTTTCCGAACCGCGTAAAAACGCACTTCGTCTTGACAGAACGTCCGCAAACGGCTAAAATACAATTAATCAAATGTTAATTGGACATTTTCCGACAGCGCGGGTATAATGGCACATAAGACAGAAAACGGGGGTATGTACATTGAAGATCGATAAGAAGCTGCTCCGATCGATTTTTTTCGGCGTAGCGGGCTGCATTTTGCTGTACTGGCTGCTCAATGAATGGGATCTGGTCAAGCGCGTCTGGGACTATGTCCGAAATCTGGTCGAGCCGTTTGTCGTCGGCGCGGCATTGGCCTTCGTGTTGAACGTTCCCATGCGCGGCATCGAAAAGCTGCTGAAAAATATCCCGTCCGATAAAGGCCGCCGCGCCCTTGCCATGGTCCTGACGCTCCTGCTGATCGCGCTGATCGTCACGGGCGTGGTCGTGCTGCTCATTCCGCAGCTGGAAGAAACGATCCGCAGTCTGACGGCGCAGCTGCCTGAATTTTTCAAGCGTCTGGAACGGGAGCTGTATGATTTTCTGAGCGATCGCCCCGAGGTCATGCAGTGGGTCAATGCCAACATCGATCTGGAGTCCTGGAACTGGTCGTCTCTGATCGAAAAGGTCGTCGGCACCGTCGGAAACAGCCTGGCTGCCCTGCTCAACAGCACCATCACCGTGGTCGGAACGTTCACGGGTGCCGTCGTCGATGCGGTCATCAGTGTGGTCTTCGCCTTTTACTGCCTGTGCAGTAAAGAGACGCTTGCCCGACAGGCGCGAAAGCTGGGCTATGCGCTCCTTCCCGAAAAGGCGTGCGACGAAACCGTGCGCATCCTGCGCATGACCAATTCCGCATTTTCCAATTTCATCACCGGGCAATGTCTGGAGGCGGTCATCCTTGCGCTGCTGTTCGTTATCACCATGGCCGTTTTCCGTATGCCGTATATCCCGCTGATCTGCGTCATCATCTGCGTTACGGCGCTCGTGCCGATGGTCGGTGCGTTCGTCGGATGTGTGCTGGGTGCGTTTTTCATTCTGGTCAACGACCCCATGCAGGCCGTTACCTTTGTTATCATGTTCCTCGTAGTACAGCAATTTGAAAATAATGTGATCTATCCCCGCGTGGTTGGCAGTTCCATCGGCCTTTCCGGTATGTGGGTGCTGCTGGCCGTCACGATCGGCGGCAGTACGATGGGCGTTGCGGGCATGCTGCTGATGGTGCCGTTTGCCTCGGTTTTGTACACACTGCTTCGGGAATTTACGCAGAAGCGGCTGGCCGCACGCGGCATCGACGAGGACAAGCTCCGCCCGCACCCGCCGAAGCTGCAATCGCATCTGCGGCTCAAGCATGAAAAGATCCGCCAGCAGCACCACTTGTGGAAAATGCGCGTCGGCAGCAGAAAGAAACAGAAGACTGCTGACTCCGATGATACGCACGAAGCATAACGCCCTCATCCGCACCTTTTTGCACACTTCAGACACATCAAGCTGCCTTTTGCCCGATGGGCGAAGGCAGCTTCCGTGTGAACCGCATATTAATTTTCAGGAGATCGCACGCCATGAAACGACATGTTTTTCTTCTTTCGGCCGCTGCGCTGCTTTTGTGCGCGCTGTGCCTGATCCGCGTCCCGCAGCTCGGCAATACGCCGCAGGACGATACGGTCCCGCAGACCGACGGCACGCAGCCGTCCGCCGATGCGTCCGACCCGTCCGAGCCTTCCGCTTTCCCGACGACGCAGCCGACCATGCCGACCGAACCGGAGGAAGACCTCACACCCGTGATCCCCGCTGTGTACGACGATACCTTTGTCCGCGTGAGCGACTACATATCCGATATCGACACGCAGCTGCGCTACGCTTCGACCCGCAATCCCGCAGGGACTGCATTGTATGATTTTCGGGATGCCTACCTGCGCTACGGAACGGTGAAAAAGCTCCTTTCCGCGCAGGAGGAATTGCAGAATCGGGGACTGTCTCTGAAAATATGGGACGCGTTCCGCCCAACCTCGGTGCAGGCTGCATCTCCGACGGGATCCGATGCATGCACGCGCGGAAGCGCTGTGGCGCTGACGCTCACGGATGCGGACGGCAGGGAGCTTGCCATGCCGTCGGACTTCGGAGCGTCGATCGGCGCGGATGAGGCTACAGGGCAGGCGGCGGAAAATGCCCGCCTCCTGCGCACGGTGATGGAACGCTGCGGCTTTGCGGCTTCGGATGCGTGCTGGTGGTATTTTGAAGATACCGCGCGCTACGATGTCGATACCTGTTTCGATCCCGCCGTCGTGTCGCGCTGGTATGCCAATTGCAGCACGAGCCTTGCCCTGCGCGCGAAGCCGCGCACGGATGCGGCCAAGCTCGGCAACATTCCGGCGGGGGAGGATATGATCCTGCTGGGCTGGCAGGATAAATTCGCCTATGTGGACTATCGGGGGACGCGCGGGTACGTTTCATCCGACTATCTGCTGCCCGACGCACAGTGGCGACCCGACGAGCTTCTTACGATCGTGCGTGAAACGGATACCTATACCTATGCGCAGATGCAGCTTGACATTGCAGCACTGGCAGAAGCATACCCGACGCTTTTACAGGTCAGCTCCATCGGCACGAGTGAGTTGGGACGTGACCTGACGCTGCTGATCGTGGGCGATCCCGATGCGCCGAACCATGTGCTGATCCACGCGTCCATCCACGCCCGCGAGCATATGACCTCCTGGGTCGTCATGGCCATCACGGAATACCGCCTCAGCCGCGGGCTGGCCGGATGCGAAGATACCTGCTTCCACATCATCCCCATGGTCAATCCCGACGGTGTCACGCTGGCGCAGACGGGCGAGCTGACCGCGCAGCAGCTGTCGATCTATCGACAGGACAAGGCAAACGGCTACACCTCCGCTTCGCAGAGCGTGTACGCGTCGACCTGGAAGGCAAACGGGCTCGGCGTTGACCTCAACCGCAATTTCGATGCCGCATGGCGCGCGACCTCAAGCCGCAGTAACCCCTCTGCCGAGCGGTATAAGGGCGAGTCGCCCTGCTCGGCTGCGGAGACTGCCGCGCTGCGCGATTATACGCTGGCGCTCATGCCGGACGTGACCGTCAGCTGCCATTCAACGGGCAGTGTGATCTATTACGAGTACGGCAACAAGACCGCGCCGAACGCTGCCTCCAAATCGCTCGGGCAGGCCGTGAAGGCCGTGAGCGGCTATTCGCTGGTCGGGCAGAGCGGGCTGGATGCGGCGGGGTATAAGGACTGGTGCATCGACTCGCTCGAGATCCCGTCCATCACCATCGAAATGGGTTGCTCGGCCTGTCCGCTGCCCGCGCGCGAGCAGTACGCCGCGTTCATGCGCAATGTGCGCCTGCTGCCGGTGCTGGCCGCGTGGGTCAACGCCCGCGCATGATGTTCGGTTGCACGTTTGCGTGCAACCAAACGGCCAAAAAACGCGTAAAACGAGACAAAAACGGCGCAAAACGCATGGTTTTACGCCGATTTCGGAAAGAAGGAATTTGATGAAAACGCACGATTTCTGGTATGATCTGCCGCAGGAGCTGATCGCGCAAACGCCGCTGCAACGGCGCGATGCATCCAGATTGCTGGTGCTGGACAGAAAAACCGGCAAAACCGCGCACAAGCATTTTTACGATGTGATCGATTATCTGCGTCCCGGGGACTGCCTCGTGATGAACGATTCGCGCGTACTGCCCGCACGGCTGCTCGGCCATCGCCCGACGGGCGGCGCGGTCGAGGTGCTGCTGCTGCGCGATCTGGGCGATAAAAAATGGGAATGCCTGTGCAAACCCGGTCGAAAAATGCAGATCGGGAGCGAGATCGTGTTCGGGAACGGCGAGCTGACCGCCACCGTCACGGAGATCCGCGACGACGGCAACCGCATCGTCCTGTTCCACTATGAAGGCATTTTCCTAGAAGTGCTGGAGCGGCTGGGCA
The DNA here is from genome assembly GCA_964538475.1 of uncultured Oscillospiraceae bacterium. Lineage (GTDB taxonomy): Bacteria > Bacillota > Clostridia > Oscillospirales > Oscillospiraceae > Faecousia. The sequence goes on from CAZIGE010000031.1 coordinate 19,462, forward strand.
AAATGCCGCTGCCGCCGTATATCAAGGCGGAGCTTGCCGACCGTGAGCGATACCAGACCGTCTACTCCAGAGAGGTCGGCTCTGCGGCTGCCCCAACCGCGGGGCTCCACTGGACACGGGAGCTGCTGGAAAAGGTGCGGGAAAAGGGCGTAAAGACCGCTTTTGTGACGCTGCATGTCGGTTTGGGAACGTTTCGCCCCGTCAAGGCCGAGGAGATCACCGACCACCATATGCACGCCGAGCTTTGCATGATCTCCGAAGAAACCGCCGATCTTCTCAACCGGACGCGAGCCGAAGGCGGATGCATCATCTGCGTCGGTACGACTTCCTGCCGAACGCTGGAAAGCATGGCTGATGATGACGGGATCTTCCGGGCAGGCTCCAAATGGACGGAGATTTTCATTTATCCGGGCTACCGGTTCAAGGCCATGGACGGCCTCATCACCAATTTTCACCTGCCGGAGAGCACGCTCGTGATGCTGGTTTCGGCATTTGCGGGACGCGAAAACGTTCTGGCCGCCTATGAAGAGGCAGTCCGCGAACGCTATCGCTTTTTCAGCTTCGGCGACGCGATGCTGATTGTATAAATCGCATAATTGGCAGAACGATAGGAATAAGCTGCTTGTGCATAATTACCAATCGGCAAGGCTGTTTTGCCGATTGGTAATTTAATTTTGGTGGCATTATAAATTAGATAATTTACACTTTTTGCAGATAATAAATTTTGAAAATCTATTGACAAAATAGGATATATCCCATATTATGTACATAAGGGGTAAATCCTGTATTTGAGGAGACAATAAATATGCAGGAATTTGAGATCGTTTTTTATGATAAACCTGACGGCAGTGAGCCTGTCAAAGAATTTCTTTTGTCCGTTGATGATAAAATGAGGGCAAGATTGCTTAGAACGATTGAATTGCTTGCTCAAAACGGGACGACCTTGCGAATGCCATATTCGGAACATCTTGTTGACGGAATATTTGAAATCAGAGCAAAGGTCGGTTCAAATATTTCAAGAGTACTTTATTTTTTCGTGATTGGCAAAAGAATTGTTCTTACAAACGGATTTGTCAAGAAAACACAGAAGACACCTAAAAATGAAATTGAACTTGCCAAGAAATATCGAAACGAATTTTTGAATAGGGAGGAAAAACGACATGACTAATTACAAGGATTTTTTGAACGAACAACTTCAAAATGAAGACTTTAAAAAAGAATATGATGCTCTCGAAGCTGAGTTTTCCATTATTCAGGCTATGCTTGATGCAAGAAAAGCATCGGGACTGACGCAAAAAGATCTGGCAGAGCGTACCGGTATTGCACAGGCAGATATCAGTAAATTGGAAAACGGAAATGCCAACCCTTCACTTAAAACTTTGCAAAGACTTGCCGACGGAATGGGAATGAAGCTCAAGCTTGAGTTTGTTCCTGCTAACAGATAAAACATCTTTGGCGGTGTAGTACTGAAATCTGTACCGCCCATTTGTGTTATGAATGAGTAATAAAAAATTACCGATTGGTAATACGATTTTGCTAATCTTATATCCCGTAAACATCGTTGATGCAATGATGTTTACGGGATTTGACGAAGGAGACAGAATATGTTTGAACTAAAGAAGACAGAGGGAAAAGCAAGACGCGGCGAATTCACCTGCGCGCACGGCACGGTGCAGACGCCCGTGTTTATGAATGTCGGCACGCAGGGCGCCATCAAGGGGGCGCTGAGCGCCGCGGATCTGAAAAACATCGGTTGCCAGGTGGAACTGTCCAATACATATCACCTGCATCTGCGCCCTACGGACGCAGTGGTGCGGCAAATGGGCGGACTGCATAAGTTTATGACCTGGGACGGTCCGATCCTGACAGATTCCGGCGGATTTCAGGTGTTTTCTCTGGCATCCCTGCGCAAGATCAAAGAAGAGGGCGTGTATTTTTCCTCTCACATCGACGGGCACAGGATCTTTATGGGGCCGGAGGAGAGCATGCAGATCCAGTCCAATCTGGGCAGCGATATCTGCATGGCCTTTGACGAATGCATCGAAAACCCTGCACCGCGAAAATATGTGCAGGACAGCGTGGAGCGCACCTA
>CAZIGE010000032.1:0-20243 GCA_964538475.1 uncultured Oscillospiraceae bacterium
ATGGGCCTGTAGCGCAGCTGGGAGCGCACTACATTCGCATTGTAGGGGTCGAGAGTTCGAATCTCTTCAGGTCCACCAAAGAGGCTGTCTCACTAGCACGGTGAGGCAGCCTCTTTTTATTGCATGCAGCTTTACACCGTCAAGCTGCCGTTGACCATACTATGATAGGTGTGGATGCCGTCCCCCGCTACGGTCTCCGCATTCAGAAAACGGTTGTCGTGAACGGTATTGGTGCCGTCGGCGGTTGAGATCGTCACGCCCGTTGTGCAGTCGAGGAAGGTGTTGTTGTATACGTCCACATTTTTCGCCGACTGAAATGCGATCGCGCCGCGTGTACAGGCGAACCCTTCGAAAATATTGTCGTGAATGCGAATGCCGTTGACCACTGCGGCGGAATGGTTGCCGATGGCGGGTGCCATGGCGCAATCTGTGAAGCAGCAGTTTTGGATCTCCACCAGGTAAGAGACCGTGCCGTCGACCTTTCCGTTTCCCCATGGCCAGGTGGCGGTGTTGTTGAAGCTGTCGACTTGGATCAGGCAGCCGTTTGCGCCGGTTTTTCGGCTGCCCTCCAGCCGACAGTTTTCGATACGCACATTTTTGCTGGAATTGATCTCCATGTCGTGCCAGACACCGAATGCGTTGCGGAAGCAGCACTCGCGCAGGGTGATGTTCCGGCTGTGGCAGATGCCGAAGAGCGTGTTATTGACCGAATAGCTCCCACCGTCAAAGGTCGCACCGCAGATCAGCACGTTTTCCGTCGCATCGTAACCGCCCTTGTCGGCGGTCGAATAATTCATCATCAGGTTGTTGATCGCCGCGCCCTGAAGCAGCGTGGCACCCTGCTCGAACAAAAGCGCCTGATCGGAATAAAAATACACCGAAGCCGTGAGCTTGTAGATACCGTGCGGGAACAGGATCGTTCCGCCGCCTTTGCAGAAATCCAGTGCAGCCTGAATGGCCGCCGTGTCATCTGCTATGCCGTCACCCACGGCACCGAACGCCCGCACATGGACGGGCGCAAACAGCTTTTCACCGTTTCCGTCATACAGATAATAACTTTGCTTCACACTTATGCCTCCTTTTCATAGATGCGCACACCGCCGAATGTACCGGGGAAGAGCTGCTGCCCCGCAAACGAGCCGATCACATATACGCCCGAGAATGTCGCGCTCGTCATGTTTTTCGCGAATGTGCAGATGCATGTGAAATCCTCGGAGCCGATCTCGGCGTACGATACGCTCAGATAGCAGTTTTCGTCAAAATCCAGGCGGATCGTCTTGCCGTGGAAGAAATCGATGGGATACGCTTCACTGTCCAGCGACTCTCCCCAGCTCATGCCGGGACGCTGATAGACCGTCCAGCCGGGCGAGGTGTTATAGCGCCATGCAAAGCATGCGCCGCTGCCCTGAATGGCCGCGTCCGGCCCAATGCCGAACAGCCGCCCGTGCTGACCGGTCGGCACATCGAACTTGCCGGAGACTAGATCGATCTCCACGCGTCTGTTGCACAGAGTCGCACTCTCCTGCGTCAGCTGTATAGCCTGATTTCCCTGCGTGAAATGCACACCCTCGCTGTCGCGCGTGATGGCCTCGGCGTTGTCTCCGCACAAAACGGCGGTCACATCGGCGACCGTATCGGTCATCGACTTGGTGAAATCCCAGCTGTACAGCAGCGTATAGCCCTCGGCGACCACTGTGATGACCAGATTTCCTGTGACCGCAGAGATGGATATGACACCCGTCTGCGCGTTCCAGACCTGCGCCGTTACATCCGCGCCGCCCATGGTCACCTTCACGCTTTTCAGCGTGAAGCCGCTGTCGGCGGTGATCGTCGCGGTGTAGGCGCTGCCGCCCGCGATGCCGGGCAGGGTGTTGTTGGTGGATGCGCCGCTGAGTTGATTGGTGATCGTGCAGTACTGCGGCACGGCCTGCACGCCCGTTACGGTGATGTATGCGTCAAACCCGCCGTAGCTGACCGTAAGCAGGTTCTCACCCGCTGCGATCGTCCCGGAAACGGCGTACTTCGTCACGGTTTGCGTCGAACCGTCGGAGTATTTCGCCGTGACGGTGATCCCCTCCAGCTCCGATGCCGCCGTTCCGATCGGCACATCCCCGCCGCTGTACTGCGCGGATATTCCCGTCAGCGTGACCTGCGCCGCTTCGCCTGCCGCCACGGCCGTGATGACGATATCGCCCGTGACGGCGTGGATGTATATCGTGCCGCCGCTGCAAGCGCTTGCCGTTATATCCGTGCCGCCCATCGTCACGGTGATGCTTTGCAGTGTGTAGCCGGTATTGGCCACGACTGTGGCGGTAAAGGATCCCCCGCCTGCCACGGAAGACACCCCCGTGCAGCTCGCGTTGGTCAGCACCTTTGTGACACTGTGGAAGACCGCTTCCGATTTCTCGGCCGTCAGCACGATCTGCACATCGGCCGTTACGGCATCAATGACGATCTGCATCCCGTCGACGCAATCGGCGGTCACATCCGCTCCGCCCATGGAGACGGTCAGACTCTTGCAGATATACTCGTCCGGGATCGTCATGGTCGCGCTGTAGCTGCTGCCGTCGGCCACGCGCTGTGTGGCACTGCTCTCCACGCCGTCCACACGGCGGGTCACACAAACGCTGCGAAGCGTCCGACAGCCCGTTACGCGGAAAGCGGTAACATGCTCCAGATAGGTCACGGTGATCTCGTTGCTGCCTTCGGCGATATCCGTGCCGGAGAGGCTGTACTGCGCGCTGTCCAGAAGCGCGCTGCTTCCGTCACTGTAGTAGACCGTTACCGCCACTTTTCCCAGAAGCGCGTTCAAGGATGTCCCGATCTCGACCGCTTCATCGGGATAATATGCGGAAATGCCCGTGACCGTTGCCGGTTCCGCTTCGGCCACGCCGCTTTCCAGCTGTGTCAGCGCATCGCTGATCGGGGCGGTATACACGGCGTTGCGCAGAACCGAAAGCAGCGCCGCCGTGATGGCACTGCCCTGTGAGTTGCCGACGGGGGCATCGACCGCTGCCAGAGAAAGCACCTTTCCCGTGCTGCTGACGCGCTCGACGCGAAGATACTGCCCCACCTGCGCACCGCCGACGGGCTGCGGCAAAAATGCGCTGACGTAGGAATATCCCTCCGATACGGCGTTGAAGCCCGGGATAGGCTGCACCTCGATCTGCACCGCGAATGTCGTCAGCCCGAGCCCGTTTCGCAGCAGCGTCACCGAAAGCGTAACGCACCCTGCCGCCGTGAGCACCTGTGGTGCCAGCGTAACGGACAAAACGTTTCCCCTGACGGTGCAGGCGTTCGTGCCGTCGGGCAGTGTGTCGTAGCTGCCGCCCGTGTGATCGGGCTTGGCATAGTGTACGATCACCTGCGCGTCCTGCGGCACGACCCACGGCTTCCCGCCCGCCAGCAGCTTCAGCGCCAGAACGCGCGTGCCGGAATCATCCTGCACGGCATCGATCTTCGGCGGTATGCCCCTGCGGAGCAGATCCATGGTGACGGTGTGTGTCAATTTCATACTGTACCTCCTTGAAGTGGAGAATACCGCGTGGCGGGAGCGCCTGTGCGCGTATTCCCCGTAAAATCGGATCTATCCGTAATCAGGGCAAAATGGCAGGTGCGGTTGCACGAAACCATGCAACCGCACCTGCTTTTCTGCGAAAAAATCAGGAAAAAGCAGTGTGAAACTTTACAAAAACGGCAAGCGATGGTATACTGATAACACGATCGCTGCGAAAGGAGGCTGCGCGATGATCGACATACACTGCCACATCCTCCCGGGACTGGACGACGGCGCGGCCGAGTCGGATGAGGCGCTGCTGATGGCGCGCCTGGCCTTCCGCAGCGGTACGGATACGATGATCGCCACGCCGCATGTTTGCGCGGCGCATCCCGTCTCCGCCGCCGTGATTCGGCGGGAGACTGCGCAGCTTCGGGGAAAACTGCGCGACGCAGGGCTTCCGTTGACCCTCTTTTCGGGCGCGGAGGTGCTTTGCGACCGCCACCTGACGCAGCTGCTGGACGACGGATGCTTCGTTACGCTGGCCGACAGCCGCTATCTTCTCGTGGAATTCCGCTTTCATGAGGATGCTGCAGCCATGCACGATCTGCTGCGTATCGTGACGCAGCACGCTCTGGTGCCCGTGATCGCCCACCCGGAGCGGTATCGCGCCGTACAGCGTTGCCCGCAGCTTGCGGGGTACTGGGCGGATCGCGGCTATGTGTTACAGCTCAACGCGCAAAGCCTGACGGGCGAACTGGGACGCGATGCGCGCCGCACCGCCGATCATCTGCTGCAAAACGGGCTTGCGCATCTGCTCGCCAGCGATGGTCACAGCATCGAGGGACGGCTGCCGCAGCTGCATGTGGCGCGGCGCATTCTGGAAGACTCCTTCGGCGAGGCCTGTGCACGGGAGCTGCTGGAAGACGGCCCGGAGCGCATAATCCGCGACGCGCCCCCGTTTTGAAAGAGAACATCATTCGAGGTTATCATCATGAAAAAGCTGCAAACCGTCACCATAGTGCTCTTTATCCTGTCCCTGCTCCTGTTTTGCGGCGTTATGCTCTATACCCGCATTTTTGTGGATACGACACCGCCGGAGATCTGGTGCGGCACGCCGGAGATCGTTGTCAGCGTGAAGGATCCGCCGTCTGCGCTCCTGGCCGGCGTAGTTGCCGAGGACGACCGCGACGGCGACCTGACCGATCATATCATGGTCAGAAATGTATCCCGCCTCATCACCGAAAATACCGCCCGTGTCACCTACATCGTATTTGACAGCGCGGACAATATGGCCACGCTCTCGCGCATCGTGCAGTATTCCGACTATGAAAAACCGCGCTTTACGCTGGAACAGCCGCTGAATTTTACATTGGAGCAATCCGTTGGCGTGCTGGACAGGCTCTGCGCGCAGGATGTGCTGGACGGCGATATTTCCGACAGCATCTGCGTGGTATCGCAGAACATTCTGAACGAGCCGGGCGTTTATCAGGTCACGGTGCAGGCGACCAATTCGCTCGGCGACACGGCGACCGTCCCGCTGAAACTCGTCCTGCGCGAGAACGGGGTGCGCGAGCTGATCTGCCTGCGCACATATCTGCTGTATCTGCCGCAGGGCACGGCCTTTGATCCGCAGCAGTATCTGCTTTCCGCCTGCACGCCCGACGGCACACCGCTGCCCGCCGACGCGGTGCGGATCGAAAATCCCGTGGATATTTTCACGGCGGGCGCATACCATGTCCGCTATGACGTTACGACGAACGGACAGGCTTACGCGGTCTACCTGACCGTCGTTGTGTATTGAGGAGGCGCTATGGACGATCACAGACAGATCAACCTCTCTCATATCGAGCCGTGGTGCATTCTGCGGCTGCTCGTGCAGAAGCTGTGGCTGATCGTGCTGGCGGCTCTGACCGCCGCCATGGCAACGGCCGCATTTCTGACGGCCGTCCCGCAGCGGAGTTATTCCACCGGCGTGACCTTCGCCGTGCTTTCCCGCGCCTACGGCGCGAGCGGTTATGCCAGCGTGAGCGTGGCGACGGAGGTAGCCGAGATCTACTCGGAGCTGCTCTCCGGCACTTATATGAGCGAGACTATCGAGCAGGAGGTCGGTGCCGTTTCCGGCACGGTCACGGCGCAGCAGCTCGGCGAAACCAACCTGATCGAGGTCTGCGTTACGTCGGATAATCCGCGCGATGCGCTGACGATCATACAGCTGATCGTGGAAAAGCAGTCCGGCATTTCGGAATATGTCTCCTCCACGGCAGTGCTTACGCCGATCGACTCGCTGAGTATCACCGTGACATCCGGGACATTCAGCACTGCGAAAACGGTCCTGCTCGCAACGCTGTGCGGTGGCGTTCTGATGGCTGTCATCCTCGCCGCGCTGAGCGTTTTCGGGCAAACCATACAGACCCGACAGGGCGCGAAGGATGAGCTGGACGGCCGACTTCTGACCACTGTCACACACGAGACGCATCCCACCCGAAGACGCTCGGCGGTGCGCACGCCGCTGATCTCCGATCCGCTGATCAGCTTCGGCTTTGCCGAGGCCGTTTATCGCCTTTGCGCGCTGCTGGAGCACGAAAATGCCAAAGGAAAGCGCGTTTTCCTGCTGACCAGCACCTGCGAGGGCGAGGGAAAGTCCACCATCACCGCCAACCTGGCGCTGGCCATGGGTAAGCGCTCTGCGCGCGTGCTGCTGGTGGACATGGATCTGCACCGCCCGGTGCAGCACCGTATTTTGGGCGAGACCGTCCCGCCGCAGTCGGATTTCGGACGGCTTCTGGCTGCGGGCACGCCGCCGGAGCAGATACTCGCACACACGATCTCCCGCCCGGGTACGGATCTGGAGCTGCTGTTAGCCGCCTCGCCCGACCCGACCGCTGCGCGCTTGACGGATGCATCGGCCTTTGCCGAGCTGATCGCACTGGCGCGGCAGCGATATGATTATGTTTTGCTGGATACGCCGCCGCTGAGCTATTTCTTCGACAGCCAGCGCATTTCCGACCTGGCGGATGCCTCCGTTTTGATCGTGCGGCAGGATCTGGTCCCCGCACCCGAGATCAATGATGCCATCGACGCACTGCGGGAAGGAAAATCGGAATTTCTGGGCTATGTGCTCAATGATATGCAGCGCCTGCTGCTGTCCCGCTCGACATACGGATACGCCGCATCGGGACGTTACGGGTATTACGGCAAGTACGGGCACTACGGCAAATATGCCCGAAGCCGCGATCGCGCATCCGAATCGGACGGCACAGCCGCGCAGTGAGGGACAAAATGGAAAACAATACTTCGCCAAAAGAAGAAGAGATCGAGCTGCACCGCCTGCTGCACGGCTTTCTGCGCCAATGCAGACGGGTCTGGTGGGTGCCGCTCCTGCTTGCGCTGCTGGGCGGTTCGGCGCTGTACGCGTACACCCGCCGCACCTACCGACCGATGTATCAGGCGCAGGTAGTGTTCTCTGTGTCAGTCAGCTACGGCAGCGGCACGGATATCCTGGATTACGCCAATTATTATGATTATGCCGCCGCCAAACTGGCAGCGGAGACATTTCCCTATCTGATCCGTTCCGAGGCGATGGAGCAGCGGCTGAAACAGCAGCTGGGCGTGGAGCATATCAACGGAACGATCACAGCTTCATCTCTGGGCGGCACGACGAACTTTTTCCGCATGAGCGTGACCAGCTCGGATCCGCAGGATGCGTACGCGATCCTGCGCGCGGTGATGGAGCTTTACCCGCAGATCAGCCGTCAGGTCATCGGACAGACGCAGCTGACGGTCAACCGCGAACCGATTATACCGAAAACGCCCGTCGAGCCGTTTTCCTGGCAGAAAAATACTGCGCTGGGGGCGCTCTTCGGCCTGATTTTGGGACTGCTGATCCTTTTGCTGCTGGCCTTTTTCAACGAAACTGTGTATAAGCCCGGCGAATTGAAAGAATACATGAACCTTCCCTGCCTTACCTCTGTCCCGGAGGTGCGGCGTAAGCGGCGCGCGCGTGCACAGACACCGCCGCTTCTGATGACGCATCCGGGCAGCGACGATGCCTTCTGTGAGGCGTTCCGCCTGCTTCGGCTCAAGCTTCTGCGCCGCATGGAGCCGAATGCGGAGCAGGTGATCCTGTTCACCAGCTCCGTCCCCGCCGAGGGAAAGAGCTGCATCGCCGCCAACACGGCACTGGCGTTTGCCGAGACGGGTAAAAAAGTCCTGCTGATCGACGGCGACCTGCACATTCCGAATTTGAAGGCCACTTTGCAGCTGCAGGGCGCGACGCACGGTCTGGGACGGGCGCTTCTGGATCGGGAGTCCCCGAAGCCGACCTATGTCGAAAGCGCGGGGCTGTATCTGCTGGCAGACGACACGCCGCTGCGCGACCCGTCGGCGCTGCTGCGCCACCGAATCCTGGAGCAGGCCATGGCGGCATTCCGCAGAGAATTCGACTATATCGTGATCGATACGCCGCCGTGCCTGATGATGGCGGATGCAGTCGGCCTGAGTCGATATGCCGACCGCGTGGTCTATGTCGTCCGACAGGATCACGCCACGCGTGCGCAGATCACGGACGGTGTACGGTCGTTTGAACATGACAGCGAAAAGATCGTCGGCTTTGTCTTCAACCGCGCCACATCGGAGAGCACCGGGCACTACGGCTACCACTACGGCAAGCGCTACGGCTACGAAGACCGCTACAGCCGCGAAAAACACTGAAAAACGGGGGGCAAGCCATGCGCACACACGATCTGCATCTTCTGCGCGGGATAGATCGGCAGCAGCTGCGGCGGCAGGTGCAATGGCTTCTGCACCGCACCGCACGCTGGAAAAAACAGATTACTTTGTCCGTTTTTCTCGGCTTATGCACCACGGCACTGCGTCTGCTGGCGGGGCTGCTCAGCCGCACGTTGATCGATGCGGCAGTCGCGCGGGAGCTGCATGCTTTGCTGTTGCCGGGGTGCTTTTACATCGCCGCACAGCTGACCCGCGCCGCGCTCGGCGCGGGAGGACGCTACCTTTCCGCCGTGCTCCGCGTGCGGGCGGAAAACGACCTGCGTGCCGACCTGTTCGAAAGCCTGCTCGATGCCCGATGGCAGGATGCGCGGCAATATCACCCGGGCGAGCTGATCGATCGCATACAGGGGGATGTTTCCGCCGCTGCGGCCGGCGTTCTGGGGTGGATCCCGAGCCTGATGACCTGCCTGGCGCAGCTTGCGGCCGCGCTGGGACTTTGCCTGTACTTTGACCCGCTTATGGCGCTGCTCGTGCTGCTGTGCGGAGCTGCTTTGCTGCTCGGGCGTGGCTGCGTGCGCCGCATACGCGCACTGAATGCGCAGCGGCGAACTGCGCAGGCGGAACTGACCGCCTTTTACGAGGAGACGTTTCACCATTACACCGCTGTCAAGGCGATGGATCGAAAGCGGCAGCGGCTGCACAGGTTAGCGCAGTTACAGGCGCGGCTGCTTGAACTGACCCGCGCGCGGGAGCGCTTTTCCGTCTTTACGGGGCTTATTTCCGCCGCACTGATGCTTCCGGCCTGCGGCGTGCTCGGCTGGGGGCTGGTGCGTATGTGGCGCGCGCAGCTCGGCTACGGCACGCTGGCGCTCATGCTCCAGCTGGCTTTTCTGGTGTGCGGTGCATTTCGCGAGCTTGTTGCGCTCGTCCCGTTTGCCGTTTCCGTTACGGTCGCGACCGAGCGTATCTTGGCCATAGCGGAGCTTCCCGCAGAGGACTGCGTACCGGGCGAACGCGCTGCGCAACTGGCGCAGCAGGCCGGCGGCGTGCGGATATTGCTGTCGCAGGTCGATTTTTCTTACGAACGGGGCGCGCCGGTGCTGCGCGGCGCGACACTGACGGCCTCCCCCGGGGAGATCGTGGGGATCGTCGGCGCATCTGGCAGCGGAAAAACGACGCTGCTTCGCCTGCTCATGGGGCTGGTTTCTCCGACAGGCGGCGAGGTTTTGCTGCGCCGCGGCGCTTGTGAGGCGCAGATCGAGCCGTCGCTTCGCTGCCTGTGCAGCTATGTGCCGCAGGAAAATACACTTTTTTCCGGCTCGGTCGCGGACAATCTGCGCCTGTACCGCGAAAATGCCACAGATGACGACCTTACACGCGCCCTGCACGATGCATGTGCGGATGAGTTCGTTTTCGCACTTTCCGAAGGCGCGGATACGCCCGTAGGGCCGGGCGAAACGGGGCTGTCCGAGGGGCAGCGGCAGCGCCTTGCCATCGCGGGCGCGCTGTTGAGCGAAAGCCCCGTGCTTCTTTTCGACGAGGCTACTTCCGCACTGGATGTGAAAACCGAGGCGCAGGTGATGCGCCGCATCCGCGCTGTGCTGCATGACCGCACGGCGCTGTTCACCACACACCGTCCCGGTGTTTTGCAATACTGCGACCGCGTTTACTGCCTGCGCAGCGGGCAGCTGACCGAATTGACGCAGCAGGAAATCGTTAATTTTGCCCAATGGGCATTGATAGAATAGGAGAAAGTATTATGCTGAATCATTATCTGGATGTGAACCCCGAGGTCGCCGCCGCGATTGCGGCAGGGAAGCCCGTCGTGGCACTGGAATCCACCATTATCTCCCATGGTATGCCTTATCCGCAGAACGTGGAGACGGCATTGGCCGTGGAGCAGATCATTCGCGACAACGGTGCCGTACCTGCGACCATCGCCATCATCGGCGGCCGCCTGAAGGCCGGACTGACCGCACAGGAGATCGAATACTTCGGCAAGAAGGGACAGGCGATCGCTAAAGCGTCACGCCGTGACCTTGCTGTGCTGTGTGCGCGTGGCGAAGACGGCGCGACTACGGTGACGACCACCATGATGATCGCTCACATGGCGGGCATTCGCATTTTTGCCACGGGCGGCATCGGCGGCGTGCATCGCGGCGCGGAAACGACCATGGACATTTCCGCCGATCTGGAAGAGCTGGCACAGACACCGGTGATGGTCGTCTGCGCAGGTGCGAAATCCATTCTCGATCTCGGCCTGACGCTGGAATATCTGGAAACCAAGGGCGTCCCCGTGATCGGCTACGGCACAAAGGAGCTGCCCGCGTTTTACACCCGCCGATCCGGCTTCGGCGTTGACTATCGCATCGACACGCCCGAAGAACTGGCGGCGGTCTTCAAGGCTTCCTCTGAGATGGGGCTCAAGGGCGGCATGCTCGTGTGCAACCCCATTCCCGAAGAATACGCCATGTCCAAAGAGGTGATCGACGCGGCGATCGCACAGGCCGTTGCCGAGAGCAGGGAGCAGGGCATCAAGGGCAAGCAGACCACGCCTTTCCTGCTCGCGCGTGTGGCGGAGCTGACGGGCGGCGACAGCCTCGCTTCTAACATCAAGCTGGTATTCAACAATGCAGCCGTCGCGGCGCGCACCGCCGTGGCCTATTGCGAAAAATGAGCGTCTATATTGCTCCGAATGCGGTCGTGACGGGCGACGTTACGCTGGGGGAGAATGCCAGTGTCTGGTACGGTGCGGTCCTGCGCGGCGACAGCGGCGGCATACGCATCGGCGCGGGGACGAATATTCAGGATAATTGCGTGCTGCACGAGCAGACCTCCGTCGGCGACGGCTGTACCGTCGGGCACGGTGCGATCGTCCACGGCTGCACCATCGGCGCACGCTGCATGGTCGGCATGGGCGCGATCGTGCTCAGCGGCGCGGTGATCGGGGACGATTGCCTGATCGGCGCGGGCGCGCTCGTTACGGGAAAGACCCATGCGCCCGACGGCTCCGTCCTGCTGGGCAACCCCGCAAAGATCGTAAAGCAGATATCGCCCGCACAGATAGACGAGATCCGCGCCGATGCGGAAAACTATATCCGTCTGGCTCGCGAAACACTGCCCGACATGGAAAGAGGACACGACCGATGATGACATTACAGCAGCTGCTTGCAGCAGTCTCTCCCCCGGATCAGCAGGCCATGCGCGCGGCGCGGCAACGGCAGGCGCAGCTGGCAAAGCCGCCCGGGAGCCTCGGACGGCTGGAGGAACTGTCCGTACAGCTGGCGGGGATCACAGGGGAGAGCCTCCCGTGGCCGAAGCGGAAACGCCTTCTGGTGTTCGCCGCCGATAACGGCGTAGTCGCAGAGGGCGTGTCCAGCGCCCCGCAGTCCGTGACGGCCGCGCAGACTGTCAACCTCACGCGCGGGAAAACGGGCGCGGCGGTACTGTGCCGCCATTTCGGCTGCGAGATCACCGTCTGCGATGTCGGCGTGAACGCCGATATCACGGAGCCGCGCGTGCTGAACCGAAAGATCGCCTACGGCACGCAGAATATCGCCTGCGGGGATGCCATGACGACCGAGCAGGCGCTGCGCGCCATCTGCACGGGGGCGGAGCTTGCCATGCAGGCGGATGCGGATGTGCTGGGCGTGGGCGAGATGGGGATCGGCAACACGACCACCGCCTCGGCTGTGCTGGCCGTCCTGCTGGATGCGGATGCGCAGGCCGTTACGGGACGCGGCGGCGGGATCACCGATGCGTCCTATCGGAAAAAGCTGGAGATCATCCGCAACGCCGCCGCGCGCGCCCGCGCAAAACGCGGCGATGCGGTACAGGTGTTGGCCGCGGTGGGCGGATTTGACATTGCCGCCATGTGCGGTGCCTTTCTGGGCGCAGCCGCCGCGCATCGCCCCGTGGTCATCGACGGATTTATTTCCGCCGTTGCGGCGTTGTGCGCCTGCCGTCTCTGCCCGCATATGGCGGGGTATCTGATCCCCAGCCATGCTTCCTATGAGATCGGCTACCGCCTGGCGATGGACGCGATGGGATTGCAGCCCCTGTTTTCGCTCGGCATGCGCCTGGGTGAGGGGAGCGGCTGCCCGCTTGCGTTTCAGGTACTGGATGCCGCCTGCGCGATCTTGCGCGACATGGCGACTTTCGAGCAGGCGGGGATCGATGACGGCTATCTGGACGAGATCCGCTGCGGAGAGTCCTTCCGTGTGGAGGGGCCGTCATGACGATCTTTATTTCGGGCGGTGCAAAAAACGGGAAATCCACGCTGGCACAGACTCTTACGGTCGCGCTGGATGCCCACCCGCGCTATGTCGCCACTATGATATCTTCCGGTGCGGAGGATGACGAGCGCATCCGCCGCCACATTGCGGATCGGGACGGCCTCGGCTTTGAAACCGTGGAATGTTTTCGCGATATCCTTTCCATTGCCGATCCCGACGGCACGTTCCTTGTCGACAGTGTCACCGCACTGATCCAAAACGCGCTGTTTTCCCCGCTGCGAAACTATGAACCCGATCTTCCCGCTGCCGAGCGGTGCATACGGGAGCTGGTCGCATTTGCGGGAAAGGTTCGAAACGCGGTCTTTGTCAGCGATTTTATTTATGCCGACGAGCAGACCTACACGCCTGAGACGGAGCTTTACCGCCAATGTCTGGCACAGGCCGACCGACAGCTCGCTGCTGTATGCGACACAGTCGTGGAGGTCTGCGGCGGACAATATTTTGTGTATAAGGGGGCGCTGTGCCTTTGAAAACATATCTGCATGCACTGGCCATGTGCAGGAGCATGTTCTGCGCGTTTCCCTGCCTGTGGCACATCTGGGACCCGAAGGCAAAAGACAAAATGCTGCTGTTCCTGCCGCTGATCGGGCTGGAACTGGGGGCGTTATGGATGGCACTGGCTTACGCGTGCAGGGCGCTGGGCGCAGCTGCTGCGATACGCGGCCTGCTGCTGGGCTTTTTCCCGTTCCTTGCGACGGGATTTATGCATCTGGACGGCTTTATGGACGTGACCGATGCCGTGCGATCCTGGCGCGATGAGGAACGTCGCCGCGAGATATTGAAAGACTCCCATGTGGGAAGCTTTTCCGTGATCGGCGTGTGCATCGTACTGTCGGCGCAGGTCGTGTTTGCCGCGTCTGCGCCCGACACGGCCGATCCGCGCATCCTGCTGCTGCTTCCCGCGGTGAGCCGCTGCTGCTCCGCGCTGGCTGTCACGGCGCTGCCGC
This sequence comes from uncultured Oscillospiraceae bacterium, assembly GCA_964538475.1. GTDB lineage: Bacteria > Bacillota > Clostridia > Oscillospirales > Oscillospiraceae > Faecousia. Next base: position 13,470 of record CAZIGE010000032.1, read on the forward strand.
CCATGCCGTCGAGCCAATACGTCGGGCGATCGTGCTCGGCGCGACGTGTCACCGCGCTGCTGATGCAGCTGCTCCTGCTGCTCGGGGCGGGTGTTTTGCTTTGCGGGAAATATGCGGTGGTGCTTGCGGCGTGCGTTGCGGGGTATGCGGCGGCGCTGCTGCGCGCGTACCGCTCTCTGCGCGGCATGAACGGGGATATATCGGGCTATGCCCTGACCCTTTCGGAGCTGTGCGCTCTGGCGGTTTACGCCGTGCTTTTATGATCGTTCGGAGGGAGGATTTTCTGTGATCTTGATCATCGGAGGCGCATACCAGGGGAAGCTGGACTTTGCCCGCGCCCGATTTGACCTGCAACAGGAGGATATATTCGTGTGCGACGGCGCGCAGATCGACTTTTCCAAACGCTGCATCTGCTCGCTGGAAGTGTTTACCCGCTGCTGCGCGGATCCCGTGGCGTATTTCGAAGAAAATCGAGAAAAATGGCAGGACAGCATCCTGATTCTGCGCGATATTTTTTGTGGGGTCGTTCCCATGGATGCGCAGGTGCGCACCTGGAGGCAGGAGACGGGACGCTTTGCGCAGTACCTGGGTCGGGAGGCGACGCAGGTAAGCCGTATCTTCTGCGGATTGGAGCAGAGACTGAAATGACCGTGTATCTGATCCGCCACGGCGCGACCGAGGCAAATGAACGGCACCTGTATTGCGGCAGTACGGATCTGCCCCTTTCCGAAGACGGCCGCGTGCAGCTGCTGCAACAGCGGTACACTGTCGGCAATGTCCGATTTGTATCCGGCGGCATGCGCCGAACGAATGAAACGCTGCGGCTTCTGTTCCCAAACGCCGTCTATACGGTCGATCCCCGATTTCGGGAGATGGATTTCGGCGATTTTGAAATGCGCAGCTATATGCAGCTGAAAGACGACCCGCAGTACCGCGCCTGGATCGACGGGGACAACGAAGCGAATGTCCCGCCGCATGGGGAAAGCGGCGTGCAGATGCGACGGCGGGTGCTGGAAGCATTTTTCGAACTGCGCGGGAATACCTGCGTCGTGACACACGGCGGCTGCATCGCCGCCATCATGGACGCGCTGTTCCCGCAGGAGCATAAGAACCGCTATCAGTGGCAGCCGAAGCCCGGCGAGGGCTACATCGTGGACGAAAACGGCTACCGACCGATCGGCAATTCACATTTCCCCGGAAAGGAAGACTGAAAAATGAAACCGGAAACCTGCATCGACAGCCTGCTGGCGTATGCCGTCAAGCGCGGTCTGGCCGAGCCGGAAGACCGCTGGGTCCTGATCAACAGACTGCTGGATCTGCTGCATATGGACGACTACGCACCCGCGGACGAACCGCTGACGGACGATCTGGAGCAGATCCTGGCGCATATGCTGGGCTATGCCGTGTCCAGGGGACTTTGCGAGGATACGATCACCGCGCGGGACATTTTCGATACCCGCATCATGGGCGCGCTGACTCCCATGCCGCGTGAGATCATCCGCACCTTTCGGGAGAAATACGCCGAAGGCCCCGCCTGCGCGACCGACTGGTACTATCGCCTCAGCTGCGACACCGATTACATCCGCCGCTACCGCATCGCGCGGGATATGCGCTGGAAATATGACAGCCCCTACGGGCAGCTGGATATCACCATCAATCTTTCCAAGCCCGAAAAAGACCCGAAGGCCATCGCGGCGGCAAAAAATGCCCCGCAGACCGCGTATCCCAAATGCCAGCTGTGCCGGGAAAACGAAGGCTACGCGGGGCGCATGAACCACCCGGCACGCTCCAACCACCGCATGATCCCAGTCGAGATCTGCGGCGGCGAATGGTATCTGCAATACAGCCCGTATGTGTATTATAATGAGCACTGCATCGTGCTCAATGCGCGCCATACCCCTATGAAGATCGACCGCACCGTGTTTGAGAAGCTGCTGGATTTTGTGCGCAAATTTCCGCATTATTTCGTGGGCAGCAACGCAGACCTGCCCATCGTGGGCGGGTCGATTCTGAGTCACGAGCATTTTCAGGGCGGACGTTGTACGTTCCCGATGGAGACGGCTCCGGTGGTGCAAACGGTATCGTTTGCGGACTACCCGCAGATTCGTGCGGGCATCGTCAAATGGCCGATGAGCGTGCTGCGCCTGCGCGGCAGCGATGTTACGCAGCTGGCTGAAGTGGCTGAGCATATTCTGCACGTATGGCGCGGCTACACCGATGAAAGCGTCGGCGTGATCGCCTTTGACGGCACACCGCATAATACCATCACGCCGATCGCCCGTCGTCGCGGCGCGGATTATGAGCTGGATCTGGTGCTGCGCTGCAATATCACCACGCAGGAGCATCCGCTGGGCGTGTTCCATCCGCACGCGGATAAGCACCATATCAAAAAGGAAAATATCGGCCTGATCGAAGTGATGGGTCTGGCCGTTTTGCCCAGCCGATTGAAGTGGGAGCTGGCCGCGTTGGCCGACGCGCTCGTCGCGCAGCGGGATATTTCCGACGATCCCATGCTCTCTCCGCACGCCGAATGGGCACGCGAGCTGCGCCGAATGTATCATTTTACAACGGAAAATGCCCACGATATCCTGCTGCGGGAAACGGGCAGGGTCTTCGCCTCCGTATTGGAAGATGCAGGCGTTTTCAAAAATACGCCCGACGGAGAGACGGCGTTTCTGCGCTTTTTGCACTGTGCGGGTGCAGCGGACTGACCGCTTTTTGCTGCCCGATCGGCGATATTTTGTGCGGTTTTTTCCGCTTGTTCAACAATTCTTGATGCATTTCGCGGGAGTTTGTGATACGATAGGGATATCATGATCGCAGGAGGGCTTTCCTATGCTGAAAATTCTGATCGCCGAGGATGACGGGGAACTTCGCCATCTGTTTTCCCATGTGCTGACCCGACAGGGCTATCAGGTCTCGGGCGCGGCCAACGGGCAGGAGGCGCTGGATGCGATCGGTCGGGATTTCTTTGATCTGCTGATCTCCGATATCATGATGCCCGTTATGGACGGCTACACGTTGGTACAGCAGCTTCGGGATGTCGGCAATAAGATCCCCGTTTTGATGATAACCGCCAAGGATGCCTTCGACGATATGCGGCTCGGCTTTCTCTCGGGCGTGGACGATTACATGATAAAGCCCGTCAATGTCAATGAAATGGCGCTGCGCGTCGGGGCACTGCTGCGGCGCGCGCAGATGATCCACGACCGTCGGCAGGCCATCGGCGGCACCGTGCTGGAATGCGACTCCCTTACGGTCACGACCGAAGGGGAGAGCACCGTCCTTCCGCAGAAGGAATTCATGCTGCTTTATAAAATGGCCGCTTTTCCCGGGAAAATATTCACCCGTCAGCAGCTGATGGATGAGATCTGGGGCTATGACTCGGAAAGCGACACGCATACCGTGGATGTGCACATCGGCCGCCTGCGGGATCGGTTCCGCGGCAGCAGAGATTTCCGAATCGTGACCATTCGGGGCGTCGGCTATAAGGTGGTGCGGCTGTGAACACGAAAGAACATTTGGAAAAGGCAAGGCGGCGGTATGTCAGCCGCCTCAGCCTGCGCACACGCCTGACGCTCCTTGTTACCACGGAAATGCTGGTGTGCGTTCTGGTGGCCTATGGGCTGGATGTCCTGTTCCATCAGGTGATCCACATGGACTGGAACATCCCGCTGGCGCTGGAGCTGGTTTTTGCGTGCCTGCTGATCGGAATTCTGGTCACGGGACAGCTCTCGCGCTATTTTTTTGACCCGATCAAAAAGCTGCGCCGCGCTATGGAACAGGTGGCGCAGGGGGATTTCTCCGCACAGCTGGGGGGACACTCCTCTTCACGGGAGATCCGCGAAATTTACGCAGGCTTTAATCTGATGGTGCATGAGCTCCGCTCCACCGAAATTCTGCAAACCGATTTCGTTTCCAATGTTTCGCACGAATTCAAAACGCCGATCAATGCCATTGAGGGCTATTCCATGCTGCTGCAAAGCAGCGACACGCTCGACAGCAGCCAGCGCGAGTATATCGACAAGATCCTGTTCAACACGCATCGACTTTCTTCGCTGGTTGGCAGCATCCTGCTGCTGGGAAAACTGGAAAATCAGCAGATCCCCACCAACCGCACCCTTTACTGTCTGGATGAACAGATTCGCCAGTCGGTCGTGGCGCTGGAGCCTGCGTGGGAGAAAAAGGAGATCGAGCTGGATGTAGATCTGGTTCGCGCCGATTACCAGGGGAACGAGGCAATGATGCGCCATGTTTGGGATAATCTGATCTCAAATGCCATTAAATTCAGCCCGGAGCGCAGCGAGGTGCGCATCACGCTGCAAAAAAACGATGCGGCGCTGATCTTTGCCGTGGAGGATCACGGCCCCGGGCTGTCGGAGGACGTGCAGAAGCACATTTTCGACAAATTCTATCAGGCGGACTCTTCCCATAAACAGGAGGGGAACGGATTGGGGCTTGCACTTGTCAAGCGGATCTTGTCGCTGGAAAACGGTGTCATCACAGTGGAAAACCGCCCCGAGGGCGGTTGCAGGTTTACGGTTCGGCTGCCCGCCAAATGAGCGATGCGGCGCAACGGCCGATTTTTTCCGAAGGAGCAATATCAAATGAAGCAGGGATTATCAGACAGAATCAAGCAAAACGGTGTTACGCATCTCATATTGAGCGCACTGGTGCTGCTGATCCTGATTGCGAAGATTTATCGCAGGGATTATTTCGCCGTGCTGCTCTGCCTGCTTACGCTGTGCCTGTTCAACATTCCGCTTATGGCGAACAGACTGCTGCATGTAACGCTTTCCGGCGAACTGAAGGCGGTCATTCTGCTGTTTATCTTTGCATCGGAGATCCTCGGGGAGCTGGGAAGCTTCTACACCTATATCACATGGTGGGATACCATGCTGCATACGGTAAACGGCTTTTTGATGGCCGCGATCGGGTTCGCGCTGATTGATGTGCTGAATAATGCGCCGCAGTTTCATATCAATCTGTCGCCGTTTTTTGTTGTAGTCGTCGCATTTTGCTTTTCCATGACGATCGGCGTGCTGTGGGAGTTCTTCGAATTCGGGGCGGATAGGCTGCTCGGTCTGGATATGCAAAAAGATCGCATCATCACGGAAATATCCTCCGTGACCTTTGACCCGAACGGACTGAACCATGTCGTTCATATCTCGGGCATTACGGATACCGTGCTGCTGGAAAACGGGAATGTCCTGTATGTGATCGAAGGCGGTTATCTGGATGTGGGTCTGATCGATACGATGAAAGACCTTCTCGTGAATTTCTTAGGCGCGGTCGTATTTTCGGTGATCGGTTATTTTTACCTCATCGGGCGAAGCCGTGGGAAGTTTGCCAGGAAATTCATACCGCAGTATGCGCCGCAGACGGCGGACACGCCGCCCGATGCGCCCGACGGGACACAGTAGCGCATGTTCTGACGGTCGCGCAGTGCGCGACCCCGAAGATGTCGAAAAATGTCGAAAAAAAGAGCGGGGAAACAGTTGAAATCTTTCCGAAAATTTGCTATTCTCTTAAAAAATAGACAAATAAGGAGGTTTTTCCTGTGCAAAAATTGCTGATCGCCGAACGGGACAGCGCGCTGCGGCAGGCACTTTCGGAGGCGCTCGCGGACGATTTTCTCATCACTGCCTGTGCCGACGGTGCGCAGGCGCGGCAGGCGCTGTCGGAATTTCGCCCCGATCTGGTGATTTTGAACCTGCTTTTGCCGCATGTCGACGGCCTGACGCTGCTGCGCGAGCTTTCCGGTGCGGACATTTCTCCCGCTGTGGCGGTCACGACCCCGTTCGTCAGCCCGTATATCCTGGACGCGCTGGGCAAACTTCGGGTCGATCACCTGACGATCCAGCCGTACAGCGTGCAGGCGCTGCGCGAGCAGCTGCTGGAATTGGCCGAGACGCGCGAATGCTCTGCGGTTCGGACAACTCCCGCGCCGCGCGCCCCGCTTCCGACGCTGCTTCTGGAGCTCGGGCTTTCGCCGAAGGTCGACGGGTTCGGGCATCTTCTGACGGCGATCCCGCTGTATCTGCGCGACCCCGCACAGGGGCTGACGAAGGAACTGTACGCCGCAGTAGGCCGTTCGTGCGGCAAAAGCGCACAGCAGGTCGAGCGCAGCATCCGAAACGCCATTCAGAACGCGTGGACGCGCGGCTCGTCGGCGCAGTGGCTGCGCTATTTCCCCGCCTTGCCCGACGGAACTGTCCCGCGCCCTACGAACGGCGACTTCATCGCGCGCATCGCGACCCGTATTTTCGCCCAAAACGGCACTTTTTCGTGCGCACCCTGCGCCCCCCGCGCCGACGCAGAGGCAAAATAAATGCCCCGCGCGCAGGCGGGGCATTGCAAAACAGCCAGTTACGGCACTCGAAGTAATGTCGAGTGCCGTTTTTGAATATAAAATGAACCTTCCGATGCCACTTATCAAAAATCTCCCCAATTAAACAACAAGGGTATCATCCAACAGGAAATCAATGACGTTGATATTGAGAATACCGTTATCATCATACCAACGCTTGCGAATATCGTGACGCACAATGATTTTCGGGAAAGAATCGCCGGTCAATGCAAAAGGCTTATTCTCGGTGATTGCCTTTTCCTCTGTTCCAAGAGCATAAGCGGACTGAATATAAGTCTTCTTCCCACCGGAATTTGCAATAAAGTCTATCTCTCGTGCGACAGGAGCGATCTTGCCCTTAGCATTTTTTTCATTGCCGTACACAATTCCAATGTCAACAGCGCATTCACGGATCAGCAGTTCGT
>CAZIGE010000033.1:0-19722 GCA_964538475.1 uncultured Oscillospiraceae bacterium
ATCAAGGGTTTTTCGGGGCAATATCTTTTTTATCGCCCTTTGATGGCAGGGGCACTAGGACTTGAACCCAGAGCCTACGGTTTTGGAGACCGCCGCTCTACCAATTGAGCTATACCCCTGTATGGATCGCGTGGGGCGCAGATGGTGGGCCCTCAGGGATTTGAACCCGGGACGATCCGGTTATGAGCCGGAGGCTCTGACCAACTGAGCTAAGGGCCCATACATCACGCAACCGTTTTTTGAACGCCGTGTTATTGTAGCATTCCCGTTCGAAAATGTCAAGCTTTTTCTTTTCGCATTCCGCGTGTACGCGAATTTCTGCGGAGGCGGCCGAAAATCGGACGGGCTGCCGCGCCGCGGGTCATTTTCCTGCCTGCGGCAAACGGGCGCGGCGGCGACGGCGGCGATTATGCGAAGAACGCTTCACGCCCTCCGGCTCGGCCTTTTCCGAACGCTTTGCGTATGCCTCGGCGGCCTCGGAGGTCGCCTCGTAGGTCAGGCGGCTGACGCGGATCGTCTCGTCCGGCTGCACGGACAGGCGGATGCGGATCAGGAACTGCCCATGCTCGGCGCACTGCGCCAGATCCATGTATCGATGTCCCGGCTGGGCGAACCAGCGCGTCCCCGTCATCTGCTTTCCGCAGACGGGGCAGATGTTTTCCTCGCCGGACATGGCGCAGATGGCTGCCTGCCGATCCGCGTAGCCGTGATAGACGCGGCGGGCGATGCAGCCGGGCAGCTGCGCACCGTGGAAGCCGTCCTCGTGGCTTTTCAGCGCGCTGTCATACTCCCGCGCGCCGCGGGCAAGGTCGAGCCTCGCGCAGATGAGCGCCGTGTGGTATGCGTCGCCCAGCGCATCGTGCGCAGGACGGGTGGCTTCGATTTGGAAGATCTCCATCGCGGTCTTCAGCGCCTTCTGCGAATTGGAGCCGTCCGTCTGGGCGTTGAAGATCATCTGCGCATTATACCAGCGCGCGGTCCAGCCGTCGTCCAGCCCGAACAGCTGCAAATTTTCGCGCAGGATGCCGATGTCGTCGAACCCCCAGGTCAGGAAAACGACATCCTGCCCGCACCACGCGCGGAAACGCGCCGCAGCCTCGGGAAAAGGAATGCCATCTTCCAGCAGGCGGCTCTCCCGAATGCCCGTCAGCTTGCCGACACGGCGATTCAGACGGCGGTAATACCGCGGGCAGACCAGAACCTGAAATTCGTCGCGCACCTCGCCGCCTTCGGTCAGGCGCACCGCGCCGATTTGAATGATCTCGCCCCGAATGGGGATGGGCAGTACCTTTTTCGCGGAGGGCGAGCCGGGCCAGGGCTGATTCCACTCCATATCCAATACAATATAGTCCATTGCCATACCTCTTGCTGTTTCTCTGCCGCTATCATAACACATCCGCCCGTTTCTGTAAACAGAAACTTCGGAAAATTCCCGATTTATCCCGACAGGCGGTGCGCGGAGAAAGCCCGACGCGGGCTGCTTCGGGAAAGGAAAGCAAAAAAGCGAAAAAAATACCGGAAATCTGTGAAAAAACCCTTGCAAAACGAAATCAATGATGCTATAATACAGACAATCTGGCGTATACTTTACGAAAGAGAGGGGGCACACACCCCTCTCTTTTTGCGAAATGAGGAGATTGCTTTGAAGGTCACACAAATCGTGGAAGAATTTGCCCGCCCGATTGTGGAGCAGCACGGCTGCACGCTTTGGGACGTGGAATATGTCCGGGAGGGAGATACCCGCTATCTGCGGCTGCTGATCGATAAGGACGGCGGCGTGGACATCACCGACTGCGAGGCGATCTCGCGCGCCGTCGATCCGATCCTGGATGAAAAGGATCCGATCGCGGAAAGCTATGTGTTTGAAGTCAGCTCGGCCGGGCTGGAGCGGACGCTGAAACGCCCCGCGGATTTCGCCCGTTTTATGGGGAGTTCCGTGCTGGTGAAGCTGTACCGCCCGTACAACGGGAGCAAAGAGACCCCCGGCGTGCTGGCAGGCTTTGACGACGGCCGCGTAACGGTGACGGTCGGAAAAGAGACGGTCACATTTGAGCGCTCGCAGGTGGCGCTGGTTCGCCTGCGCGTCGAATTCTGAAAAAATCACAGAAGGTGCTGCGCCGCCCGTTTGCGGCAGCGCTTTCGGATAATTAAATATGGAGGAAAATTGAATATGGCAAGAGCAAAAAAGAATGCCGAAGCCCCCAAGATCGACATCGGTGCGGAGATCTTTTCCGCGCTGCGCGAGATCGAGGCGACCAAGGGGATCCCCGTGGATTACATGGTCGAGCGTATGAAGCAGGGCATGGCAAACGCATACCGCAAAGATCGCGAAGATCACACGGACGAGCCGGCGGATAACGTGGTGGTAGACCTGAGCGAAAAGGGCCTGTTCGTATATGCGGTCAAAACGGTGGTCGAAGAGGTGGAGACGCCCGCGCTGGAGATCGCGCTGGACGCTGCCAGGATCACACAACCGAATATCATGCCGGGCGAAAGCCTGTGCATCCCCGTAAATGTGGATAAATTCAGCCGTATCGCGGCGCAGACCTTTAAGCAGGTGCTGATTCAGGGCATTCGGGAGGCCGAGCGCGGCATGGCCTACGAGAGCTATTCGGGAAAGGCACAGGAGCTGCTGACGGCTACCGTGCTGCGCATCGACCCGAACGGCAATGTCTTCGTGCGCATCGGCGCGGGTGCCGATGCTTCCGACGCGGTGCTGCGCACCACCGAGCAGATCCCCGGCGAGACTTACCGCGAGGGCGATCTGATCCGCGTGTATGTGCTGGAGGTGCGGCAGGCCAACCGCGGGCCGATGGTGCATGTGTCGCGCAGCCATCCCAATCTGGTGCGCAGACTGTTCGAGCTGGAAACGCCGGAGATCGAAAACGGCGAGGTCGAGATCCGCAACATTGCGCGCGAGGCAGGCTCGCGCACCAAAATGGCGGTGCGCGCCGTGGCTGAGGGCATTGACCCCGTCGGTGCCTGCGTCGGCCCGCGCGGCGGACGCGTCGGTGCAGTCGTCAAGGAGCTGCACGGCGAAAAGATCGATATCGTCGTATGGTCGGAAGACCCGTGTGAATATGTCAAAGCCGCACTGTCGCCTGCGGATGTGCTCGCCGTTACGCCCGTCCCCGGGCAGAAGGCGTGCCGCGTCATCGTGCCGGACGATCAGCTGAGCTTGGCCATCGGCAAGGAAGGGCAGAACGCCCGTCTCGCCGCCCGCCTGACCGGCTACAAGATCGATATCAAGCCCGCTTCTCAGGCGGAGGAAGCGTAACGCAGAAAAACCATGCGACTTTTGCGGACTTTTCCGCGACAGCCGCGTATTCGGAGGTAGTCTGATGCAGAAAAAGATCCCCCAGCGGCAGTGCATGGGCTGCCGCGAAAGAAAAGAAAAGCGTGCGCTGATCCGCGTCGTGCGCAGGGTGGACGGAACGGTCTGTCTGGATTTTTCGGGAAAAGTCTCCGGGCGCGGCGCATACCTGTGCCCGAACCCCGCATGTCTGGCCAGAGCGCAGAAGATCAAAAGTCTGGAGCGCAGCCTGGAAGTGCCCATCCCCGACGAGGTGTACGCCCGCCTGGCAAAAGAAATGGAGCAGACCGCCCATGAATAAAGGAATGAACTACCTGGCACTGGCCAGAAAGGCGCAGCTGTGCGAAGCGGGGGAAGAACCCGTCGGTGCAGCAGCCAGAGCGGGCAGGGCGTACCTGATCGTGGTAGCAAGCGACGCGTCCGACCATACCTGGCGGCGTGCGAACAGCTTTGCCGCGGGAACGCAGCAGCAGTGTATCCGCCTCGATGCATCCAAAGAGGAAATGGGGATGCTGGTCGGGCGCAGCAGTCTGGCCGTTGCCGCCATTACCGATCCCGCGCTGGCGCTGGCCATGGTGCGGGCGCTGGATCGCCCCGAGCGCTATCAGGAGGCGATCCGGGTGCTGACGGAACGGGCGGAGCATGCCCGAAAGCGTCGGTCGGAAGCCGAGGCACACCGCAAAAATGTCCGCAAAGGAAGCAAAAACAAGCAACACAACGGTTGAGCGCGGCAATGATTTGCCCCAACGGCCGACCGTCAACTCCCATCATCCTATGGAGGTGCGTTTATAGATGAGTATTCAACCGAAGTACCGTGTCAAAGAGGTGGCAGCCGATTTCGGCATGACGCCCAAGGAGATCTCCGAGATCGTAGGAAAATATTATGAAAAGCCCAAGTCCTATGCGCAGGTGCTGACCGCAGAGGAGCTCAATGCCCTCTTCGACCATGTGACCCGCCATAACCAGATCGCAGACATTTCGATCGTTTTCGCCGCCGCGCAGCCCAAGGCGGAGCCGAAGCAGGAGCCGAAGCCCGAAGCACCGAAGGCCGAGCCGCAGAAGCCGGCAGAAGCGCCGAAGGCCGAGCATAAGCCCAGGCAGAACGCCGCGTCGCAGCAGGGGAAGCCGCAAAACCGCACGCCTCACCCCGCCGCGCAGCCCACGACCGCACAGCCCGAGCCGGAGCGCAGGCGCGAACGCCGCGTGGTGGACACCTCCGCCGTGCAGGTCAACGCCAACCGTTTCGCCGACGTGGATAATCTCGTGTCCGAAAAGGTGCAGAATTATCAGGGCGGCAAGCAGCGTATCGGCGGCAAGGGCAAGCAGCAGCAGAAGCAGCAGAAGCAGAATTTCAAGGGCAGCAAATCCCGAAACGAGGAGCAGGAGAAGATGCGCCGCCTGCAAATGGAAGTGGCGCGCAAGGCACCCGTTACGGTCAAGATCCCCGATGAGATCACCGTCGGCGAGCTGGCTGCCCGCATGAAGAAGACCGCAGGCGAGGTCATCAAGTGCCTGATGAAAAACGGCGTGATGGCCGGGATCAACCAGAGCATCGATTTCGATACTGCCGAATTCGTGGCCACGGAGCTCGGCTGTAAGGTCGAAAAAGAGATCACCGTGACCATCGAAGAGCGCATCATCGACGACCATGTGGACACTGCGGAAGAATTGCAGAGCCGCGCGCCCGTTGTGGTGGTCATGGGTCACGTCGATCACGGCAAGACCTCTACGCTCGATGCCATCCGTAAGACCTCCGTTACCGCAGGGGAGGCGGGCGGTATCACCCAGCACATCGGCGCGTATACCGTGGACGTGGGCGGTCAGATGATCACATTCCTGGATACCCCCGGCCATGCGGCATTTACCTCCATGCGCGCCCGCGGCGCGAACGCCACGGATATCGCCATTCTGGTGGTCGCAGCCGACGATGGCATTATGCCGCAGACCGTCGAGTCGATCAACCACGCCAAGGCGGCCAAAGTGCCGATCATCGTTGCCATCAACAAGATGGATAAGCACACCGCCAATCCCGATAAGATCAAAGAACAGCTGACCAAATACGACCTGATCCCCGAAGAATGGGGCGGCGACACCATCATCTGCCCCATTTCCGCGAAAACGGGCATGGGTCTGGATAACCTGCTGGAAATGGTGCTGCTGACCGCCGAGGTGCAGGAGCTGAAGGCCAATCCCAACCGCCGTGCCAAGGGCACGGTGATCGAGGCGCGTCTGGACAAGACCAGAGGCCCCATCGCGACGCTGCTGGTGCAAAACGGCACGCTCAGGCAGGGTGACGTGGTCATTGCCGGTACGGCCGTCGGCCGCGTCCGCGTGATGACCAATGACAAAGGCCGCACGGTCAAATCCGCCGGCCCGAGCTGCCCTGTGGAGATCACCGGTCTTGCCGATGTGCCCAGCGCGGGCGATGCGTTCGATGCCGTTTCCGACGAGCGTATGGCGCGCGAGCTGGTGGAGCAGCGCAGGCAGGCGCTGAAGGACGCTGCCGCCAATGCCGTTACCAAGGTAACGCTGGATAACCTCTTTGCGCGGATGCAGGAGGGCTCTATGAAGGAACTGCCCCTGATCGTCAAGGCCGATGTGCAGGGTTCTGCCGAGGCCGTGAAAGCCTCGCTGGAAAAGATCTCCAACGAGGAAGTCCGCGTCAAGGTCATCCACGCGGCAGTCGGCGCGGTCAACGAAAGCGATATCCTGCTGGCTTCGACGGCGGGCGCGATCATCGTCGGCTTCAATGTGCGTGCCGACGCGGCAGCCATGGCCAACGGCCAGCGTGCCAATGTGGATATGCGCTTCTATCGGGTCATTTACGAAGCCATCGACGAGATCGAGGCGGCGATGAAGGGTATGCTCGCACCGCAGTATGAGGAGGTCGTCATCGGCCATGCCGAAGTGCGCATGACCTACAAGGTTTCCGCCATCGGCACGATCGCCGGCTGTATGGTCAAGGACGGCAAGATCACCCGCGATGCGAAAGTGCGCGTTCTGCGGGACAATATCGTCATCCACGAAGGCGAGGTCGGTTCGCTGCAACGCTTCAAGGATGCGGTCAAGGAGGTCACAGCCGGATACGAGTGCGGTATGTCCATCCTGAAATTCAACGATATCAAAGAGGGCGACATTTTCGAATGCTTCGCCATGCAGGAGATCAAGCGATAACGCAAAAGCCGGCCGACGGATTTCAGAAAACTCTGAACGGCGGTCGGCTTTGCCGCATTGCCCCATTACAGCAAGGAGAAGAGTATGTCATCCAAACGAATTACAGCCATCAATCAGGAGATCCAGCGTGAGCTGAGCGACCTGCTGCGCACCGTGAAAGACCCCCGCGTGCAGGACTGCATGATCTCCGTCACCCGCGTGGAAACGACCCCCGACCTGCGCTGGGCAAAGGTTTACGTCAGCTTCCTTCAGGAGGATAAAGCCGCCGATGCCATGAAGGGTCTACGTTCTGCTTCCGGCTACCTGCGCCGCGGCCTCGGGCAGGGGCTGAATTTGCGCTATACACCCGAACTTCAGTGGGCGCTCGACGATTCCATCACCTACGGCGCGCATATGCTGGAGCTGATCCATTCTCTGGGCGTGAAGGCCGATGAAGCTGACGAGTCCTGATACCGTCGCTTTCCTTCGGGGAAACGACCGCTTCGCCATTTTGACCCACAGCTATCCCGACGGGGATACGGTGGGATCCTCCGCCGCACTCTGCCGCATCCTGCGCCAAGGGGGGAAGACTGCCTGCGTGGTGGAAAATCCGCAGCTGCCCGCTATTTATGCTCCGCTGCTTCGGGGGCTGACCGCGCCTGCCGCAGGGGAGAGTGACACGATCGTTTGCGTGGATGTGGCTGCGCCGCACCTGCTGCCGGAGGTATTTCACCCGTACCTCGGGCGCATCGCCCTGCGCATCGACCACCACGGCGGGGACGAATGCGTTTCCCGCCATGAACTGGTGGACAGCAGCTGCGGTGCCTGCGCGGAGCTGATCTATGAGTTGGCCTGCGCCATGGGCATTGCTCTTGACGTACCGACCGCCGAGGCACTGTATACCGGCCTCGTCACCGATACCGACTGCTTCCGCTTTGCCAATACCACGGCGCATACGCTGGCGGTAGCCGCGGCGTGCGTGGCCGCAGGAGCCGATAATTACGGGATCAATCGCAGCATTTTCGAAAACCGTATTTCCCAACGCCTGAAATTGCAATCTTACATCGGGGACAGTATGCAGACCTTTTTCGAAGGCCGACTGGCCATTGTGACCATCCCGCTTGCCGTGCAGACGCAGATCGGGGCAAATCGAGAGGATCTGAATAATATTCTGAACTTTTTACAGGCGCTGAGCGGCGCGCAGGTCGCTGCCACACTGTTAGAGGATGCCCCGCGGCGTACCCGCCTGTCCCTCCGCTCTTTGCCGGGATTTGACTGTTCCGGTGTTGCCGCTGCCTTCGGAGGCGGTGGACACCGCGTTGCCAGCGGTGCCAATATGGACCTGGATCTGAAAACCGCCGCGCAGGCCGTCAGGGCGGAAATGCTGCGGCAATTTGGAGAGATAATATGAACGGAATCGTCATCGTAGATAAGCCCCGCGACTGGACGAGCCAGGATGTGGCTGCCCGCCTGCGCCGCGTGTTCGGCACGCGCCGCATCGGCCACGGCGGCACGCTGGATCCCATGGCAACGGGCGTGCTCCCCGTTTTTGTGGGACGCGCCACGCGCGCGGTGGAGTTTTTCGAGCACGCGGAAAAAACATACGAAGCGACCCTGCGGCTTGGCCTGACGACCGATACAGAGGACGTGACCGGAACGGTTTTGACCCAATGCGATGCCTGCGTTACGCGCGATGCGCTGGAAGCCGTTCTGGAACGCTTCCGCGGAGAGATCATGCAGGTGCCGCCGATGTATTCCGCCCTGAAAGTGGACGGGCACAAGCTGTGCGATCTGGCGCGAAAGGGTGTCGAGATAGAGCGCAAACCCCGTCCCGTCACCGTTTACGAGTTGACGGTATCGGATTTTGACGGACGGGAGGCACGGCTGCGCGTGCGCTGCTCCAAGGGCACCTATATCCGAACGCTGTGCAAGGATATCGGGCAGGCGCTCGGCTGCGGCGGCTGTATGGCGGCGCTGCGGCGCATCACCGCCGGGGAATATACCATCGCGGAGGCCGTTGCGCTGGAGCAGCTGCTGGAAACCGCCGAGCCGGAGCGTTACCTCCGCCCGGTGGACACCATGTTCCGCGCGTACCCGTCTGTCACGCTGACGGAAAAACAGGAAAAACGCTGTCGCAACGGGAACGCATTCTCCGTGAAAACGGCCGACGGCCTTTACCGCGTTTACGGCGGGAGCGGAGAATTTCTCGCGCTGTGCCGCGTGGACGGCGGTGTGATGACGACGGTCAAGAGCTTTTTTGAGGTCTGACGCCGCGCCATCCGGCGCGGCGGGATAAGGATTTCGCAAATGAAGGAGAAAATTTACGCGCTGGGTTTTTTTGACGGGGTGCATCTGGGGCATCGGCAGCTGCTGCGCGAATGCGTCCGCCTGGCGGCGGATACGGGGCGCAGTCCCTGCGCCGTGACATTCGACCTGCCCCCCGCCGCCGTCCTGGGGAAAACACAGCCGAATATGCTCACAACACCGCAGGATCGCGCGCGGCTGCTGCACCGTTTCGGCATGGAAGAGGTCTATACCTGCCATGCAAATGCGCAGACCCTTTCCGTTTCCGCGCGGGACTTTCTGGAAGCGCTGCTTGCGCGCGGCGCAGAGGGCTTCGTCTGCGGTTACGACTATCGCTTCGGTTGCGGCGGCGCGGGCTCGGCCGAAACGCTGCGCATGTTCTGTCGGGAACGGGGATTTCCCTGCGTGATCGTGCCGCAGCAGTGCATGGACGGTGAAAAGATCTCATCCACGCGCATCCGCGCCGCGCTGGCGCGCGGCGATCTGGACACGGCCAACCGCCTGCTGGGACATCGCCATGTGCTCTCGGGGCGCGTGGTCGGCGGACAGCAGCTCGGCCGCACCATCGGTGTGCCGACGGCCAATTTACAGCTGCCCCCGGGCGTGGTATGCCCTGCGCACGGCGTATACGCCTGCACGACCGAGCTGGGCGGCGTGCGCTACCGAACCGTGACCAATATCGGCACACGCCCGACGGTACACGGCAGCGGTGTTACCGTGGAGTCCTGGATCGCGGATTTTCGGGGCGATCTGTACGGCAGCGAGCTGACACTGGAATTTTGTCGTTTTCTGCGACCGGAGCGGAAATTCGACACACTGGAAGACCTGCGTGCGCAGATCTTGCTGGACGCACAGGCGGCGAACGCCTGCCCGGAAACAGAAATATAAAGAAGGCGGGAGCGCATGAAGCATCTGTTTATCATCAACCCTGCGGCGGGCGACCGTGACCGAACGCAATACTACACCGACCGGATCACCGAAGTATGCACCGAACGGGGCATAGCTTACGAGATCAGAGTCTCCGCCGCACCGGGAGACTGCGCGAGACTTGCGCGGCAGGCGGCGCAAAGCGGCGAATCATACCGCATTTACGCCTGCGGCGGCGACGGCACGCTCAACGAAGTCGTCAGCGGTGCGGCGGGATACCCGAATGCGGCAGTCTCCGTCTTCTCGGGCGGCAGCGGCAATGACTTTGTGAAGATCTTCAGTGAGCCGAAGGCGTTTTTCGACCTGGAGCGGCTTCTGGACGCACAGGAGACGACCTTCGACCTCATTCGCTGCAACGACAGCCTTTCGCTGAATATCTGCTCGGTCGGGTTGGATGCGCGCATCGGCACGGACGTGGCGGGCTATAAGCGCATCCCGCTGCTGCACGGCTTCCGTGCCTACGCGGCCAGCACGGTGGTCAATGTCCTGCGCGGCATTCACGAGCATTATGTGGTCGAGATCGACGGCCAAACGCTGGATGACCGCTTTACCATGATCTGCGTGTGCAACGGGCGCTTTTACGGCGGTGGCTTCAACCCCGTGCCGGAGGCTGACCCGTCGGACGGCCTGCTGGACGTTCTGGTGGTGTCGGCTGTGAGCCGTTTGCAGGTTCCCGCTGTGGTGGGACGCTATAAGGCCGGGCAGTATCGCAAGCTTCCGCATCTGATCCGCCATTTCCGCACGGACAGGGTCGTCATTCGCTGTGACAAAGAGACACCTGTCAATCTCGACGGTGAGCTTCGCATGGGAAAAACGGTGGAAATGTCGCTGGCCGAGGAAAAAATACGGTTTTTCTACCCCCGCGGCCTGACCTGGAAGGAAAATTGATACGACAAACAAGGGATTTCCGCAAAATGCGCGTTTTGCGGAAGTCCCTTGTTTCCGGCTTTGCCCGTCTTTCGAAAAAACCGCCTGCAAAAAAAGCGGGTTGACAGATCCTGTTCGGTGTGCTATGTTTTACTTAGATAAAGTTCTAAATGAAATACGCGCCGCATTTTGCGCTGCTTTCGAAAAGGCACACAAAAGTATGCGGCCGATAGGCGAAAAAACAGTTGCAAACAAAGAACGCCTGTGCTAAAATGACTTTATTCTTTTACTAAGAGGAGGATTTTTCATGATCGCAAAAGACATTTGCGCCCGTGTCCTGCAAAAGGCAGTGTCCACCGGCGCGGATTATGCCGAAATTTTTGCCGAAAACACCGTTAACCACAATGTTTACATGATCGGCGACAAGGTGGACGCGATCCACGACACTGTCGTTGCAGGTGCTTCCGTTCGCGTGTACAAGGGAATGCGCTCGGTTATGGCTTCCACGGTGGACACCAGCGAATCCGGCCTGATCCGCTGCGCCGAGCAGGCGGCCGAAGCGCTGGGACAGGGCAGCGCCGCCATCGACATCGTGCTGAAAGAACGCCTGTACGGCGATATCCACCCCGTCAAGGTCGTTCCCTCCTCCTGCGGAAACAGGGAGAAGGTCGCCGTTTTGAAAGAGGGCTACTTCGCTGCCAGAGAATACGATGCGTGCATCCAGCAGGTCACAGGCAGCGTGCAGGATATCGACCACAATATCCTCATTGCCTCTACCGACGGCATTTATGCGCAGGATCGCCAGATCCGCACCCGCATTGCCATCTCCGCCGTGGCCGACAAGGGCAGCGGCACCCAGACCGGCTTCTACGGCCCCGGCCGCCGCATGGGCATGGAAGTATTCGACAGCATCATCGATCCCCACGATGTCGGCATCCGCGCGGCAAAGCAGGCAGTCACCATGGCGGGCGCGGGATATTGTCCGGCAGGTGTTATGCCCGTCGCTATCGACAACGGCTTCGGCGGCGTCATCTTCCACGAGGCCTGCGGCCACGGCCTGGAAGCTTCCTCCGTTGCATACGGCCAGAGCGTCTTTGCGGGCAAGCTCGGCGAAAAGATCGCCAACGAGAAGGTCACCGCCATTGACGACGGTACCATCCCCAACGCATGGGGCTCGATCAACATCGACGACGAAGGCACGCCCGCACAACGCAATGTGCTGATCGAAAACGGCATTTTGAAGAGCTATATGATCGACAAGTTCAACGGTCGCCGCATGGGCATGGCCTCCACGGGTTCTTCCCGCCGCCAGAGCTACGCCTATACCCCCACCTCCCGCATGACCAATACCTACATCGCCGCGGGGCAGGACAAGAACGAGGATATCATCGGCTCGATCGAATACGGCCTGTACGCAGCCTCCATGGGCGGCGGCTCCGTCAACCCCGTCACCGGCGAATTCAATTTCTCCGTCAACGAGGGCTACATGATCCGCGACGGCAAGATCTGCGAGCCGGTCCGCGGCGCATCGCTCGTGGGCAAGGGCAGCGAAGTCATTCAGAATATCGATATGGTCGGCACCGATCTGGATATGGGTCAGGGCATGTGCGGTTCTTCTTCCGGCTCTGTTCCCACCAATGTGGGGCAGCCCCTGATCCGCGTGTCCACCATCACCGTCGGCGGCCGCTAATAGGAGGGGTTAACAATGAAATTCAACGAATTTAAGGAACTTGTCATCGCCGAGTGCGCGGCGCGCGGCATTTCGGAGTATGAGCTGTACTATCAGACCAGCTCATCCACGAGCGTGGATACCTTCCAGCACACGATCAACGAGTTCTCGTCCAGCCTGTCCGGCGGTCTGTGCTTCCGCTGCATCGTGAACGGCCACATGGGCTACGCCTCCACCGAGGATCTGTGTGCCGAGCAGGCGAAGAGCGTGGTGGACAAGGCCATCGACAATGCCGAAAACCTTGAGACAGAGGAACAGGTCTTCCTGGGTCGGGGTGGTCAGGAATATGAGCCCCTGCCCGACCGGAGCTATCCTGCGCCGAGCACGGAGGAAATGATCGCAAGGGCACTGGAGACTACCGAAAAGCTCTACGCAGCCGATCCCATGGCGGTCGACGGCTGCCAGACGCAGGTCATCCGCGGTGCGGAGGAAGTCGCGATCTACAATTCCAAGGGGCTCGATCTGCACCGCAGCAACAGCTATGCGGGGGTCGTGGCCGTGGGTGTCGTTTCCGACGGCAAGGGTATGTCCAACGATTATCAGATCAAGCTGGGCGAGCTGTCCGGGCTTGATACGGATGCTATGGTAAAAAAGGCCATCGAAACGGCTAAGGTCAAGCTCGGCGGCGAGGTCGCGCCCACGGGTCAGCACCCCGTTATCTTCAATTCCGATGCCATGTGCAGCCTGCTGAATGTCTATTCGTCCATTTTCAACTCCGAGTCCGCGCAGAAGGGAATGTCCTTGCTGGCCGGCAAGGAAGGCGAGAAGATCGCCGCCGATATCGTGACGCTGGTGGACGATCCGTTCCACAAGGATAATCCGGAGCCTGCCAATTTCGATGCCGAGGGCACGCCCACGCACAGGAAGAACATCATCGAAAAGGGCGTTCTGAACACCCTGCTGTATAACCTGAAGACCGCCGCCGTCGCCGGGAAGAAGACCACCGGCAATGCCTCCAAGGGTAGCTATAATGCCTCCGTCGGTATCCGTCCGTTCACCATGTATCTGGAAAACGGAACATGCACCGAAGAAGAACTGCTGAAGCAGGCGGGCAACGGCGTGTATATCACCGATCTGAGCGGCCTGCACGCAGGCGCGGACGCTGTTTCGGGCGATTTCTCCCTGCAAAGCGAAGGCTACATGATCGAAAACGGCGAGAAGACCAAATTCGTCAAGTCTTTCACCGTCGCGGGCAACTTCTATGAGCTGCTGAAAAATGTGCAGGCGCTGGCTAATAACTGCCACCTGCCCAATGCCATGGGCGCAACGGCATTCGGAAGCCCTTCCGTGCTGGTCGGCGGCCTGTCCGTGGCGGGTAAATAACCATTTTCAAAAATGAGCGGAGGATGCGGCACAGCCGTATCCTCCGTTTCGTTTTTTGGAATGATATGATTTTTTGCGGGGCGTATGCGTTACTTTGCCAGCAGCATGGCCTTGATTTGGAGAAAATCCGTGATGGAGACGCTGTGATCGCCGCTGACATCGGCGGCCTGCGCGTAAATGCCCCCAAGCGTGCTTTTTCCCAGCAGATGTGCCTTGACGGCCAGAAGATCCGTGATGGATACTGTACCGTCGCCGCTGACATCGCCGCGAACCAGAACGATGCGCGCGTCTGCGACAGTCTCCCCGGAGAGCAGCTGCACGACCATGCCCGTGCCGACAGGATCGCCGCCCGAAACGGGGTCGCTCCCGCGCAGCAAACGAACGCCGCTTTGCGGGAAACCGGCGAGAAATGCTGCCGCGCTCGTCTGCGGAGGGATCCCGCTGATGACTTCCTCTTCGATCGTATATACATCCGAGCGGAGCACGGCGTTCAGACGGCTGCCTGCATCGGGGACGGTGTCGGTCGCACCGCAGCCGTAGTCGCAGCGGGCGGTCTTCGTGCCGTCCGCATCTGCGGTCGCGTTCGCGTCGCTGACATAATCGGTGAAGCTGTGCGTGCAGAAGTCGTTCCAGACGATGTCACCGCCGTAGCCGCTGTCGACGAGCGCGCGCCACGCGGTCTGCATACGCGGATATTCTACGGTCGCGGTCAGGCCGAGAAACGCATCCGCGGCAAGGTCGGGCGCATCGCCGCAAAAGCGCAGTGTGCGCAATGCGGTGCAGCCGTAAAAGGCGGCGGAGCCGAGCTGTCGAAACTGCACGGGAAATTCCAACTCCCGCAGGCCGATACAGGCAAACAGCGCGTGTTCGCCGAGCTGCTGCAGCCCCTGCGGCAATTGCAGCGTCTGAAGCCGATAGCAGCGGGAAAAGGCATCCTTCCCGATGGCGGTCATGTCGTCGGGCAGCGTCACGCGGGTCAGGGCTTCACACTGCCCGAATACGCCCTGTTCCAGCACGCGCACTTGTTCGGGGATGGTCACGGCCGTCAGGCCGCAGCGGAAGAACGCACACGTGCCGATGGTGTCCAGCGTGGCGGGCAGCGCGATGCTGCTCAGCGCGGTGCAGCCCCAGAAGGCGTTTTTGCCGATGGAGGTCAGTCCGTCGGGCAGATAGACCTGTGTGAGATTTTCACATCCGACGAAGCTGTTGTCGCCGACGGCGGTGATGCCGCTTTCGACCACGATGCAGCGAATTTGCGCGCGGGATGCGTACCACGGTGCGTCGGCCGCATCGGAGTAGTCTGTGAAAACGCCGCTGCCGGACAGTACCAGCGTATCTTCGTCCAGCACCCACGACAGTGCGGGCGCGGCAACAGCGGCAGGTGAACACAGCGCGCACGCCAGCAGCGCGAGCAAAAGCACCGCGCAGAGCCTTTTCATGTATACCACTCCCTTCACATTCTATTTTAGCCTATTTTCGACAAAATGTCCAGACGGGAAATAACGATTGACGGATTTCTTCCGAGCGGGTATAATAGAATCGAATCATTCTTTCCCACGGAGGTCACTATGAAGATCTGGATCAAACTGTGTGCCGTACTTGTTGCACTGGGATGTCTTTCCGGCTGTGCCTGCGCCGGGAAAGACGGGGTCACGCCGCTGCTTCGCATCGACCCGGAAAGCATGATGTGGGAAGTGTCCTATGACAACGGCGAAAGCTGGGTCAGCATGGGAGTGAAGGCGACGCAGGACGAAGCGCCGTCGTCCTACGAGAGCGTCGTTTCGGGAGGCTACACCGGCTCGGTCGAGGATTATGCCGACCTTCTGCTCGGCACGCGCAGCGGCGACACGCTCGTGCAGGACGCAAACGGCACCTATATCCCTGTGCCGGGAAAATCCGCGTATGAGGTCGCGGTGGAGCACGGCTATGTCGGAACGGAGGAAGAATGGCTCGCCTCGATCCGCGGAACGAAGCTGGAGATCAGCAGCGATGGCTATTGGGTGCTGGACGGTGTGAAAACGAAGCTGAGCGCGGGCACGGCCTCTGTGCAGCTCGGCGGACTGGATTACCTGTTCCGTCTGGAAGAAGACTATTTCATTTCCGAAAGCCAAACCTGTGGCAATCCCACGTGGAATTATACCGACTCGGTCTTCAGCGGCTGGGGAGGCAGCATCGGCGCACCCGCGCAGGTGGAGACGATCCGCTTCCGCATCCGCGCCAACGATGCGGCCATCACGAGCATCCAGGTCTTTCTTACGGAAAACGACAAAAACGGCACGGTGCTCTTTTCCGATACGCTTTCCGTACAGATCGCCCCGGGAGAGGACAGCTATGTGTGCTGGACGCTGCCGCAGGTGCTGGACAATGCGCAGAAAAAGTCGCTGTTCTTTGCCTATAATTGCGACCGGAGCTGCGATATGTGGTCAAACTGTACGACTTCCAACGTGATCGCAGCGGATGAATATCAGGCGGTATGTACATATATGGCAGGAGGAAAAACGATCTCTTCGCCTGCACAGATGCAAAATGTCAACGGAAAGCCGACACGCTATCTGTATGTGGAGCTGGGGAAGGTGCGAGATGTGTATCTGTACCGCGACCCGGTCGTGACGCAGAGCCGAACGCAGGTGCAGGTCTTCCTCGCGGAGCAATATGACCTGGTGGCGGGGGACGATTTCCAGCTGTTTTACCGTGGCGTGGTGCAGGCGGTGGATCCTTACGGGTATCATATCCGCGTGACCTGTGAAAAGGGCAAAACTTACCCGCGCTATTACGAGTGGACACCTGCGTCGGGCGATGTGGGGAGCTATCCGCTGACGCTCGAAATTCTGGATAACAACGGTAATCTTCTGGGAAGCGACAGTACGACGCTGGTAGTCAGGGAAGCGGTCGAACCCGCGCGGGAGGTCAATATCCTGTGCATCGGCGACAGCCTGACTGCGGGCGGTATCTGGCCGGGCGAAGCATACCGCCGCCTGACGACGACCGACGGAACGCCGACGGGAAACGGCTTCAAAAACATCCGTTTTGTCGGCGAAAAGACGACGACGGTCGGCACGGCCACGGTAGGCTTTGAGGGAACGGGCGGCTGGACATGGGCAAGCTACCTCGGGAAAAACAGCCCGTTTTACGATGCGGACGCGGGCGGGATCAGCTTCCGCAGCTACTGCGCGCGCAACGGTCTGGATGGGATTGATGTCCTGTGCGTTATGTTAACCTGGAACGGGCAGGATATCGCCTCCAATACCGATTTCAACACGGAGAGCGGTCACTTTGCCGATGCGCGCAAGCTGCTCGATCGTCTGCATGCCGAATACCCGCAGGCGCGTGTCCTGCTGATGGGGTTACAGATCCCGTCGCAAAACGGCGGAATGGGCGCAAACTACAGCGCGGGCAGCAATTACAGCGATGCGTATGGGATGCTCGTTACCGCGATGCACTATAATGCGACGCTCGAACAACTGTGCCGTTTGGAGGCGTACCGCGATTTTGCGACATATGTGGACGTTGCGGGGCAGTTTGACACCGATCACAATATGCCCTCCGGGAAAAAGCCGGTCAATAACCGCTCCGACACCACGGAGATCGTCGGAACGAACGGTCTGCACCCGTCCGTGGCGGGATACTATCAGATCGCCGATGCGGTGTACCGCGCGCTTTGCCATGAACTGGCGGAGCATTTCGGGGCGTGACACGGAAATTGACACGGCGGACAAAATGCGCTATAATAAAAAGAACTGTTGGAAACAAGGAGGAGCGGCCATGCAAATCATTACGGATCGCCGCGCGCTGCACCGTATCCCCGAGCTGGATAAGCAGCTGCCGCAGACGATGGCATATCTGCGGGAAAGTTTGGAACCTCTGCGCTGTCGGGTGTTTTCTCCGATGCAGGGGGCGATCTGCGCCTACTTTGATTTTGGCGCGGAGAGCACCATCGCGTTTCGCTCGGATGCGGACGCACTGCCGATCACGGAGCGCACGAAACACACGTTTGCGTCCTGCCATCCCGGGCGGATGCACGCCTGCGGACACGACGGGCACATGGCCATCGTGCTGGAACTCGCCCGCCGCCTGAACGAAAAAAAGACGCTGGCGCATAATGTGCTGCTTATTTTCCAGCCCGCCGAGGAAACCACCGGCGGCGCGCGGGAGATCTGCGAAACGGGCATCATGAAGCAGTATCATGTGGAAGCCATTTTCGGGATGCACATCTGGCCGGAGCTGGAAGCAGGGCAGATCTACAGCCGCCGCCATGAAATGCTGGCGCGCACCTGCGAGGTCAAGGTGGACATTTACGGAAAATCCACCCACATCGCCAAAGCGGCCGAGGGGATCGACGCGATGGCTGCGGGCGCGGAGTTTTACCGCAAGGCGTGCGCGATGGAAGGCGCACTGCCGAAACAGGTGTTTCGCCTGCTGAAATTCGGAAAATTCGAGAGCGGAACGGTCTGCAACGCGATCTCCGACCATACCCACATGGAAGGCAGCCTGCGCGCGTTTCAGGACGAGGTGTTCTATTCGCTGCGCGCGGGACTGGTCACCATCGGCAAGGAGATTGAGCGCGGCACGGGCTGCACCGTCGTGGTGGATATGAACGACGGCTATCCCGCCGTGATGAATCCCGATGCGCTGTATGATCGGGTGCGCAGGGTCGTGCCGTTTTGCGAAATGTCCGAGCCGAGCATGATCGCAGAGGATTTTGCATGGTATCAGCAGTATATTCCCGGCCTGTTCTTCTTCCTCGGCGCGGGAGACGTGCCCGCGCTGCACGCGGATGATTTTGATTTTGATGAAGAAATTTTGGTGAAAGGCGCCGATTTCATGGAGGAACTGGCGGAAAAGTATCAATGATAGCGATCAATTCCCATATTGAACCATTACAGCGCAGTGCCATACGCCGCTTTACGGCCATGGCGCGCGAGACACCCGGATGCGTCATGCTGACGCTGGGCGAGCCGGATTTTCCGACGCCCGAGCCGATCAAAGAGGCGGCGATGGCCGCGCTGCGACAGGATCGGACGCACTACGCGCCCAATCAGGGACTGCCCGAGCTGGTGCAGGCCATTGCCGCGCATGAGGGCGTGAAGCCCGCGCAGGTGCTGGTCACGGTGGGGGCAACGGGCGCGCTGTATACGGCGCTGGGCGGTATTTTGAACCCGGGCGACGAGGTGATCGTGCCGTACCCCGCCTATTCGCTGTATGATACCATCATCACGGCAGCGGGCGGCATCACGGTGAAGCTTGATACGTCCGGGACGGATTTTCAGCCCCTGGAAGAGGACGTGCGCCGCGCGATCACACCGAAGACCAAGGCCATCGTGCTCAACTCTCCCAATAATCCGACCGGCGCGATCTATTCCGCGCAGACGCTTGCGGGCATAAAACGGGCGGTACTGGGCAGGGAAATCTATGTGATCTGTGACGATGTGTATGACCGTCTGGCTTATGAGGATTGCCCGAATTTGAGCCGCGATCCGCAGCTTCGCGAACAGATGCTCCTGTGCCAGAGCTTTTCCAAACCGTGGGCGATGACAGGCTGGCGCATCGGCTATCTGGTCGGGTCGGAGGCGGTCATGGAAAAGCTGCTGCCGTTCCACGCCGCGCAGGTGGCGACCGTGCCGACCTTCTTGCAGGCGGCGTGCGTTACGGCGTTGCAGACCGATGTTTCGCCCATGAAAGAGCAGTATCGCCGCAGGCGGGACTATGTGCTGCAACGGCTTGCGGAAATGGGACTGTCCTGCCCGTATCCGGGCGGCGCGTTCTATGTGTTTATCGATGTTTCGCGCTTCGGCCTGCGTTCCGAGGAGCTTTGCACGCGTCTGATCCGCGAGGCGGGGGTAGCCGTCGTGCCGGGCGACTGCTTCGGCATGGAAGGCTATGTGCGCCTGTCCTATTGCTGCGCCATGGAGGCACTGGAAACGGGTCTGGATCGGCTGGATGCGTTTCTGCGCACACTTTGACAAAAAAAGAGGCGGGTTCGACATGCCGAATCTGCCTCTTTTCGGATCATTTTGCACTGAAAACGGCCGTTTTTAGGGCATTTTTTCAAAAAAGGGGCTGTTGCAAAATTCATTATTGCAGTAGCCCTTTTTCGTGCTCTGTGATG
>CAZIGE010000034.1:0-19716 GCA_964538475.1 uncultured Oscillospiraceae bacterium
TCTTCATCATTTCCTCCACCAGATCCATCATGCCATGGAAATCGGTGTAGGCCTGATACAGCTCGATCGAGGTGAATTCGGGATTATGCGTCGGGTCCATGCCTTCGTTGCGGAAGATACGACCGACTTCATAAACGCGATCCATGCCGCCGACGATCAGGCGCTTCAAATACAGTTCTGTTTCAACGCGGAGCACCATGTCCATATCCAGCGTGTTATGGTGCGTATAGAACGGACGCGCGGACGCGCCGATCTCGAACGGTGTCAGGATGGGGGTATCGACTTCCAGGAAGCCGCGGCTGTCCAGAAAGCGGCGAAGCTCCTGCAGGATACGGCTGCGCTTGACAAACGTATCCTTCACCTCGGGATTTACGATCAGATCCACATAACGCTGGCGGTAGCGGATCTCCCGATCCGTCAGGCCGTGGAATTTATTGGGCAGGGGGAGCAGCGCCTTGCTCAGCAGAACGATGGAGCGGGTGCGGACGGAGATCTCTTCGGTTTTGGTTTTGAAAACCTCGCCCTCCACGCCGACGATATCGCCGATGTCGTTCTTTTTGAAGCGGTTGTAGGCATCTTCGCCCATTTCGTCGATCTTCACAAACAGCTGGATGCGGCCTGCATCGTCCTGAAGGTCACAGAACATGACCTTTCCCTGACCGCGCTTGCTCATCAGGCGTCCGGCCAGACGGACGGTTTTTCCCTCGTAGGCGGCATAATCCGCTTTGATCGCGGCGGAGGAGGCATCCAGATCGAATTTGGTCTGCGTGAACGGGTCGCGTCCCTCGGCCTGCAAAGCCGCCAGCTTTTCACGGCGGATCTGCATCTGGTCGTTCAGGGACAGCTCGGGCTGCGGTACGAATTTTGCCATGGCTCAGCCCTCGCGGGTGACGCTGATGACCTTCATGGTATACGCGCCGCTGGGCGCATTGACCGTGAAGCTTTCACCGGCGGATTTGCCGACGGCGGCGCGGCCGAAGGGGGAGTCGTCGGACAGCTTGCCCAGCATGGGATTGGCCTCCTGCGAGCCGGTGATGCGATAGGTGAACTGCTTCCCGGAAGCATCCTCCACCACCATCGTGCAGCCAAGACCGACGCGGCCGGAAGCCTCGTTCTCGTCCTCAATGATGACGGCATGGGACAGGATGTCCTCGATCTCGGCGATACGGCCGTAGAGTTTGGCCTGCTCGTTCTTGGCGGCATCGTATTCCGAGTTTTCGGACAGGTCGCCGTAGGAACGCGCCTCTGCGATCATAGCGGCGATCTCACGCTCTCGGGTGGTTTTCAAATAATTCAGTTCCTTCTCCAGCTCAGACAGGCGGAGGGAAGTGATCTTAAATTCTTTCGCCATATTCAACAAATCCTTTCTTGCGCAAATAATCCATAGCTTGTTACATTATAGGCTGTTTTGGCACGCGAGTCAAGATATTTTTGCACACTTTTGGAACTTTCGGACGGCGCATCGTCAAGATGCGGCGGTCAGGAATTCCCATGCTGCGAGAACCTGCGGATCGTCCATCGGTTCCAGCCGGTCATAGTAAATATCCGCCGCGGTCTGGTCGTCGACGGTGACCGTGATGTCCGGGGTGATGCCGACACCCTCCAGACTGACCCCCTTCGGTGTGGTGTAGCGGCCGACGGAAAGCGCGACCGCAGAACCGTCCGACAGGCGGAAAGTGTTCTGAAAATAACCTTTTCCCGTGGTCTTTTCGCCGATGACCGCTGCATACTCGTATTCCTGCAAAGCGGCGGCGAAAAATTCGGCGGCGGAATAGGAATTGCCGTTGACGAGTACCGCTATGGGCGTTTCCAGGCAGGCAGCGTCGGAGGTGTCCACGCTGATATTACCGCTGCGATCCTCGCTGTGGAACAGCTCGCCTTCCGGCAGGATGTAGTCCAGCAGGCGCACGAGTTCTTTCTGATAGCCGCCGGGGTTGTTGCGCACATCAAAGATCAGACTTTGTGCGCCCTGCTCCAGAAGTGCCTCGATCGCCGCGACAGACTCGCTGTAGCAGCGGGAGTCGAAATTCTCGATGGTCACAAGGCCGACTCCGTCCGGCAAAAGCGTATAGCTCGCCACGGGGGTCAGCACTTCTCTGCGCTCGACACGAACCGTCAGCTGCTCGCCGCCACGCAGGAACGTGATCTGTACCGTCGTGCCTGATTCGCCGCGCACGAGCGCCGACAGCGCGGCACTGTCCTGTTCCAGCACGGACTGTCCATCCACGGCGACGATGCGATCTTCCGCCTGTAGCCCCGCTTCCTGCGCGGGCGCGCCCTGCGTCACTTTGGCGATCGTGAAGCCGCCTTCTTCGGCTGCGGAAACGGTGATGCCGATGCCGACATAGGCGTTGTTCATCTGCTCCATGTAGGCGCTGTAGGATGCGGCGGGGATATAGTAGCTCCATCGGTCACCCATTGCTTCGATCAGCGCGTCGGCGGCGGCATCTTCCAGCTGTGTCTGATCCACATCACCGATAAAGCGCTCGAGGATCAGCTGTTCCAGCTGTTGCAGCTTGGATGTCGGCTGCGTGCGGGCGACGACGGCCAGCGTCACGACAGCGGACATGACCGCGACGAGAAGATAGGGAAGTGTTTTGCGAAAAAGTGCGGCGATATCGCGCAAAAACGATCGTTTATTGTCCATAAAATTCCTCCTGAAAAAGCGCCCCACAGCCCAATGGGCTGTGGGAGCGGCGTTATGCTTTGATATAATCCAGCGGGTTGACCCATGCGCCGTTTTTGAGTACGCCGAAATGCAGATGATAGCCCGTAGAAACACCCGTTGTGCCGACATAGCCCAGCAGTTGTCCTGCGTTAACATAATCTCCGACCTTGACGACATATTTGGTCATGTGCAGATAAGTAGTGGCGAAGCCGTCACCGTGGTCGACTTTGACCCACCATCCGCCGGTGTCTCCCCAGCCTGTCCAGACCACGACACCCGCGCGGGATGCGTAAATGGGGGTGTTTTTCGGCGCGGCAAGATCGACGCCGGTGTGCATTTTCGGGTAGCCGTAAACGGGGTGGATGCGCATACCGTATACGCTGGAAATGCGGTAGTTCACGGTCGGCACATACCAGGTCACGCCGTTGACCGTGTTGCCCACGGTATCAGGACCTTTCGTGGGGGGGACGGAGGTCGCAAGCCACTCGGAATACTTTGCCTTGTCGTAGGCAAGCTCCTTGTCGGCGATCTGCTCGACCATGTTGCGGTCAAGCTCCTCGCATTCTTCCACATAAGCCAGATACTCGTCGCCCTTGGCCAGAAGCTCGTTGAGCAGGTCGCCTGCGGCGGCACTTTTCTCTTCCAGTTCCAGCTGCGATTTTTCCAGCTCGGCCTTCATCTCCTGCAGGGCGGCTTTCTGCACGGAAAGCTCCGTGCGTGCCTGTTCGACTTCCTCGGCGGCCGCGTCGAGTTGTTGCAGGCGGCGCTGATCGGCGGCGGCGATCTCCTGTATCATATTCAGGCGATCCAGAAAATCGGAAAAGCTGCTGGCCTCAAACAGAACAGACCAGTACGACAGCTCGCCTTCTTCTTCCATGGCGCGCACGCGCTCTTTATACGCCTCGTTCAGATCGTCCAGCAGCTGCTGCGCCCGTTCCAGCTCCTGCTGCTTATCCGCAATGAGCAGATTGTAGGCGCTGATGACGCTGTTGGTCGCCGTGATCTGGTCATACAGCAGGGCGACCTGCTGGTCGTAATTGTTTTTTTCTTCGACAATGCTCTGAATGTCGGCCTGATTTTCCTTGCGGAGCGCTTCCAGCTCTTTGAGCTGCTCACGCACAGAGGACTGCTGCGCTTTCAGCTCTTCGATCTGGCTCTTGATCTCCCCGGAGGAAGCAGCGTGTACGCTTCCCGCGAACAGTGCCAGCAGGAGGCTGAGCAACATGACGATGGCGAGGATACCCGCCAGAACCGTGACGAATTTTTTGTTCATGCGATCTTCCTTTCTCTCGGAGAGTCCTCAGACATTCAGAAATTTGCGGATCGACGCGTGGCTGCCGAAAATGCCGACGAACAGACCTGCCGCACCGAAAACGAGCGCCATCGGCAAAAGCAGCTGCTCAAACGGGGCGAGCTTGAACATTTGCAGAACGTCCACCGAATCGATCCGAAGCTTCAGCGCGTCGTAAAGCAGCCATTGCAGGCCAAACGCGATCCCGGCACCGAGCATACCCAGAATAAAGCCCTCCACGACGAAAGGCATACGGATGAACCCGTTCGTTGCGCCGACCATTTTCATAATGGCGATCTCGTCTCGACGGTCGTACATGGCGATCTTGACCGTGTTGGAAATGATAAGCAGCGATACGATCAGCAGCACCACGATCAGACCGATCGATACGATCTGCAACACGTCCTGCATGGCGTTAAAGCCCTCGGCAAGCTCGTAAGCGGCGCTGATCTTCGCTACGCCCGGGATCAGCTCGATCAGGCGGACGGTGGTCTGGATGCGGCTGTTGTCTTCCAGCGTGACCACGATGCGGTGGCGCAGCACGGAAGCGTCGATCCCGGCCAGCGCGCCGCTGTCGGTGTGGTCGGCGATGAAGCTTTCCAGCGCTTCCTCGCGTGAGACAAATCTCGCCTGCCATATATTATCGATGCGGTTGAGCTCTGTTGTGATCTGCCTGGCTTCGGCTTCCGAAAGCGACTCGTCTATGTAGACCAGAACTTCGTTGGTGTGGTTCAGATCCTCCACGATCAGGCTTACATTATATACCAGTGCCGAGAAGCTGCCCACGATCAGCAGGCACGCGACCGTGACGCAAACTGCGGCAAACGACATCAGACCGTGCAGGAAAATGCCGCGGATGCCCTCTTTGACCAAATATCCGATATTGTTCAGTCTCATACGCGTCACCCATTCATTCCGTCGCTGACGATCAGGCCGTCGTTGATCACGATCCTGCGGCTGACGAACTGCTCCACCAGACCGATCTCGTGTGTGACGACCAGCATGGTCGTGCCCAGGTTGTTGATCTCACGCAGGAGCGTCATGATCTCCAGCGAACGCTCGGGGTCGAGGTTTCCCGTCGGCTCGTCGGCGATGATGGTGGAGGGGTTGTTCACCAGCGCACGGGCGATGGCAAGACGCTGCTGCTCTCCGCCGGACAGCTCGCCGGGAAGGCGGCGGCTTTTCGTGTTCAGCCCGACCAGCTCCAGCACATAATGCACGCGGTCGCGGATCTCGCGATTGCGCGCGCCCACCACGCGCATGGCAAAGGCCACATTGTCGTAAACCGTGCGATTTTCGATCAGACGGAAATCCTGAAACACTACGCCGACCGTTCGGCGCAGGTGCGGGATCTCGCGGCGGCGAATTCGCTCCAGCGAATAGCCGTTGACATGCACGGAGCCGGAGGTGGGCTTCAGCTCTCCGGTGATCAGCTTCAAAATGGTGGACTTTCCCGAGCCGGAGGGGCCGACCAGGAATACAAATTCGCCGTCTTCGATCTGCATGGACACCCCACGCAGCGCATGATTTCCGACGGAATAGGATTTGACTACATCCGTAAATTCGATCATATTCGGGATACCTCGTTTCGATTTATAAACATTGTAACACAGCGGGGAAAAAAGTCAATTGTAAGAAGATGTAAAAATTGTTATTTTTACGTAAACCAAATATGCGAAAAAAGCGGAGCCGCAGGCGCGACTCCGCAGGGGGGTATGGGCATATGTCAATGCATTTCGCGGCTGGACAGATACTTGCGCACCATCAGCGCGACCTTGAACACGATGGCGTGGTCGAACTGACGCAGATCCAGCCCGGTGAGCTTTTTGATCTTTTCCAGGCGGTACACCAGCGTGTTGCGGTGCACGAACAGCTTGCGGGAAGTCTCGGACACGTTCAGGTTGTTTTCGAAGAACTTGTTGATCGTAAACAGCGTTTCCTGATCGAGCGAGTCGATGGAATTCTTGCGGAAGACTTCGGACAGGAAGATCTCACACAGCGTCGTGGGGAGCTGATAGATCAGTCGCCCGATGCCGAGATTTTCGTAATTCATGATGCTCTTTTCCGTATCGAACACCTTGCAGACATCAATGGCCGTCTGCGCATCCTTATAAGAGTCGGCCAGCGTGCGCAGATGCTCGGCTACCGTGCCGATGCCGATAACGGTTTTTACGAAAAGCTCTGCCTTGAGCGTATCCTCAATGTGATGGGCGATGGCGTTCAATTCCTCTGCCGTGGTGGTGGGCATGATCTGCTTGACGACGGCGATGTCCGTCTCGTTGATGCTGAGCACGAAATCCTGCGACCTGTCGGGGAACATCCCGGTCAGAAGGTCCATGGTCGCAACATCGCTGTGCCCGACCTGCCGCACGAGGAACACGGCGCGCGGCGCATCGGTCGCAAAGTGCAGTTCCTTGGCGCGGATATAGATATCACCGGGCAGGATGTTGTCCATGATGATGTTTTTCACGAAAGTACCGCGGTCGTGCTTCTCTTCGTAAAATACCTTCGCGTCGTTCAGCGCGATATAGGCCATGTTGCAGTAGCTTTTGGCCGCATCATCGTCCCCGGAGCAGAAAACGGCATATTCCAGCGCGTTTGCGCTGCCGTAGACGGGGCGGAATGTTTTCTGCGCAAAGGTCGCGGTCTGCTCGGGCGCATTGGCCGCGCGCAGCACCGCATCGGGCCAGCGCTCTCCGAGCAGAGAAGTGTCGGTACAGGAAATGACACAGCCGTCGGTGTCGACCACGCCGAAAACGCGGTTGGGGATATCCTTCAGCTGGACGATGACATTTTGGAAAACGCTGTTGGACATGATCATGCCTCCTTATCAAAATGCACAAACACGGAACTCACAAAAGTGCACGATTATTATATACGATTTTTGCGCATATTGCAAGCCTCTTTTGACATTTTATTGCAAAAGCGGAGGTGATTTTTATCTATTTCACCCAAAGAATGTACACCTGTGCGCTCTCGCGGAACAATTATTCCGTCATCTCGCCCTCCAGCAGGGCGATCTGCGCCTGCGTGAGTTCGCGCACCGCACCGCGCGGGAGATCGCCCAGAGACAGGCCGCCTTCCTGCCTGCGCTCCAGATAGGTCACATGCAGGCCGCGCGAAGCCATCATGCGGCGCACCTGATGATATTTCCCTTCCCGCACGGTTATGAGGCTCTCGCCTGCGCCGAGCGGACACAGCTGCGCGCTCAGGCATTGCAGCCCGTCGCGCAGGGTGAGCCCCGCCCGAAAAGCGTCGACATCCTCCTGCGAGGCGGTTCCCTCGTGGCGCGCGTAGTAGACCTTCGGGATCTCGTGCCTCGGCGAGATCAGGCGGTGAAGCAGATCGCCGTCGTTGGTAAACAGCAGAAGCCCCTCCGTTTCCTTGTCCAGCCGTCCGACCGGCTTGAGCTGCGCGTTTGTATACGGCTCGCCCAGCAGTTCCATGACGGTTTTTTCGCGGGCATCCTGCGTGGCCGTTACATAACCGGACGGCTTGTTCATCATCAGCACGATGCGGCGATGACCGCCGAGGCGGCGGCCGTCCAGCGTGATCTCATCCGCGTCGGGGTCGATCTTCGCGCTGCCGTCGCCGCAGGGTACGCCGTTGCGGCACACACGCCCCGCCTTCAGAAGCGTCTTGACGAGGCTGCGGCTCCCGACACCGCTGTCGCACAGAAATTTATCCAGTCGTTGCATAGTTCCTCCGTTCTAATTCCTCCGCTGTGTGAATAGGCTGTACCGCAAGACAAACCTGTATGGAGGGATGAGCATGATGGTTATGACCGCAAAGGTCGATAAGAAAAAAATCGCCGTGGTTCTGGCCGCTGTCGTGGCAGTGATCGCGGCGCTGGCGTTGCTGTTCGGGGGCGGAAATTCGGCCGAGCCTGCAACGAGCGCCGTTTCCGGCAACGACGACCGCGTCAAATTCCTGCAAAGTTACGGCTGGGAAGTTGTTACTTCGCCCGTGCAGACCGGGCAGGTCCGTATCCCCGCCGAGTC
Organism: uncultured Oscillospiraceae bacterium; assembly: GCA_964538475.1. Taxonomy (GTDB): domain Bacteria; phylum Bacillota; class Clostridia; order Oscillospirales; family Oscillospiraceae; genus Faecousia. The sequence goes on from CAZIGE010000034.1 coordinate 7,961, forward strand.
CGACGAGGTCTTCGAGCGCTATAACGCGCTGCAAAAAAGCATGGGTTATGATCTGTCGGAATTTGCCGGGAAGACCGTGATGCGTTATGTGTACACCGTAAAAAACTATCCCGGCTCGGTAGAACCCGTGTACGCCACCATTTTGATCTGCAATAATCGGGTGATCGGCGGGGATGTGACGGATACGGCCGCCGACGGGGTCATTCGCGGCTTTGAACGGCCGAAAAGCTGATTTTGCGCTGCGAAGCGGCGGATGCGCCCGTGCATAGCATAGCATAGACTGCCGGGAATTGCAAGGTGCGGTATCTACGCAAATCGTACTTGACAAGCCCGCCGCAGCGTGGTATGCTTTGGACAACTGAACAGAAGTCTTCGGGGCGGGGTGCAAGTCCCCACCGGCGGTCACAGTCCGCGAGCCTTCGGGTTGAATCGGTGAAATTCCGATACCGACAGTACAGTCTGGATAGAAGAAGACGCGATCGTTTCGCCCTGCGTGCCATGCGCAGGGTATTTTTTGTCGGGAGATGACGTTTATGGAAAAGCTTTGGGCTTCCGTTTCGGAAAATCTGTCGTTTGTCTGTGTCGGCGCGGGCATCGTCTGCCTGCTCCTGCTGCTGGCGCGCCTGTCCGAGCGGCGGCTGGGGGGCGTGCGGCGGGTATCGGCTGCCCGCCGGGTATGCATCATCGGGATCTGCGCCGCGCTGGCCTGCGTGCTGTTCCTGCTGGATTTTCCACTGCTGTTTCTGGCACCGGAATTTTACAAGTTGGATCTTTCCGAATTGCCGGTGATGCTGTGCGGCTTTTATCTCGGGCCGTCTGCCGCAGTGGCGTGCGAGGGCGTCAAGATCGTGCTGAAGCTGCTGCTGAAGGGCACGACCACGGCGTTCGTGGGCGACTTTGCCAATTTTGCGGTCGGGTGCGCCTTCGTGCTGCCTGCGTGCATGCTGTATTGCGTGCGCAAAAGCCGAAAAAGCGCGCGGATCGGCCTGATCGCGGGAACGATCTGCCTGACGGTGTTCGGGTCGATCTTCAATGCGGTGTATCTGCTGCCGAAATTCTCGCAGCTGTACGGTTTGCCGCTGGAGCAGATCGTTGCGCTGGGCACGCGCATCCATGCGGGGATACGGGATGTGACCACCTTCGTACTGTTTGCCGTCGCGCCGCTGAACCTGATAAAAGGAACGGTCGTTTCCGTATTGACGCTGCTGCTGTATAAGAAGGTCGCGCGTCCGCTGTTCGGCCTGCGCGGCTGAATGCCTGCGAAAACGGTTGAAAAAGGGCGGGGGATATGATACGATATCCCCAAATCAAATGAAACGGAGAGATGCTTATGTACATAACAAACGATATTCGCTATGTCGGTGTGAACGATCACCGGGTAGACCTGTTTGAGGGGCAGTATGTCGTGCCCAACGGCATGTCCTACAATTCCTATGTGATCCTGGATGAAAAGATCGCCGTGATGGACACTGTGGATCGCAATTTCAAGCATCCCTGGCTGGATAACATCCAAAAGGTGCTCAACGGACGCGAACCGGATTATCTGATCGTGCAGCATATGGAGCCCGATCACTCGGCCAATGTGGCGAGCTTTCTGGCGGTTTATCCGCGCGCAACGGTCGTTTCGTCCGCTAAGGCGTTCGCCATGATGCAGAATTTCTTCGGCGACGCGTTCGAAACGCGCCGCATCGTGGTCGCAGAGGGCGATACACTGTCTCTGGGGCGGCATACGCTGGCATTTGTCGGCGCGCCCATGGTACACTGGCCGGAGGTCATCGTGACCTATGACACCTGCGACAAGGTGCTGTTCTCTGCCGACGGGTTCGGAAAATTCGGCGCGCTGGATGTCGCGCAGGACTGGACGGACGAAGCACGGCGCTATTATATCGGGATCGTCGGCAAATACGGCGCACAGGTGCAGGCACTTCTGAAAAAGGCGGCGACACTGGATATTTCCGCTATCTGCCCGCTGCACGGGCCGATCCTGACGCAGGAACTCGGGCGGTATCTTAACCTGTACGACATCTGGTCGTCCTATCGGGTGGAGAGCGAGGGGATCGTGATCGCGTATACCTCGGTCTACGGCGGGACGAAAGCCGCCGTGGAGCTGCTGGCGCAGAAGTTGCAGGCGAACGGCTGCCCGCGCGTGGTCGTGCACGATCTGGCGCGCTGCGATATGGCGCAGGCCGTGGCCGATGCATTCCGCTACGGCAAGCTGGTGCTGGCAACGACTACCTATAATGCCGATGTATTCCCCTTTATGAAAGCGTTCATCCAGCATCTGACCGAGCGGAACTTCCAAAACCGAATCGTTGCCCTGATGGAAAACGGCTCGTGGGCACCGCTGGCTGCGCGGGTGATGCGCAGGATGTTCGACGGCGCGAAAAACCTGACCTTTACGGATACCACCGTGCGGATCCTGTCCGCGTTGCAGGAAGACAGCCGCAGGCAGATTGAACTTCTGGCGGACGAACTGTGCCGGGACTATCTGGCGCAGCGGGATGAGACTGCAAACAAGCAGGATATGGCCGCACTGTTTCGCATCGGCTACGGCCTGTATGTGGTGACATCGAACGACGGTGTGAAAGACAACGGCCTGATCGTCAACACGGTCACACAGCTGACGAGCACGCCCAATCGCGTCGCCGTGACCGTCAACAAGGAAAACTATTCCTACCATGTTATCCGCAACAGCAGCAAACTGAACGTGAATTGTCTGGACAGTTCCGCGCCGTTTGCGCTCATTCAGAGATTCGGCTTCCAAAGCGGACGCACTGCGGATAAATTCGCGGGGATCGACGAGCTTCGCGCAGACAACGGCCTGCGCTTCCTGCCGCGCTATATCAATGCGTTCCTCTCTCTGTCGGTGGAGCAATGCGTCGATCTGGGCACGCACGCGATGTTTATCTGCACCGTGACCGAGGCACGGGTCATTTCCGACCGCGACAGCATGACCTACGCGTATTATCAGGAGCATGTCAAGCCGAAGCCCGAAGCCACGGGGAAGAAAGGTTATGTCTGCAAGGTCTGCGGATGGGTCTATGAGGGCGAAGAACTGCCCGAAGATATCGTATGCCCGCTGTGCAAGCACGGCGCGGCCGATTTTGAGCCGATCGGCTGAGAAGATCAAAACACAGGGCGCGTTGCATTTGCCGCAACGCGCCCTGTGTTGTTTTCGGAGATCTCCGCGTCCGTGTGCTCGGTATGGCGGAGAACGCTCACATTTTTTCCGGTGCGGAGAAGCCCAGAATACCGATGCACTGCTCCAGCACGCGTTTGGCCAGACCGATCAGCGCGATGTAGCCCGCCTGCAGCGCGGCATCTTCCTCGGAGAGAATGCGTGTCTCGTGATAGAATTTGTTCACGGCACCGGCCAGCTCATAGACGTATGCGCAGACCAGATTGGGTGCGGCATTGCCCAGCGCGGCCTCCATGCTCGGGGCGAATTTCGTGATGGCCAGCATCAGATCCCTTGCGTATTCGTTGGCGGGCGGGCAGATGGGCAGATGCTCCCACGCGCCGTATCTGGAAAGGATCGACTTGATGCGCACGATCGTATACAGGATATAAGGGCCCGTATTTCCTTCAAACGCGGCAAAACGCTCCATATCGAAATTATAGTCCTTGGTGGGCTGGTTGGACAGGTCGCCGTATTTGAGCGCGGCCATGGCGATCTTCTGCGTGGTCGCTTCTACCTCGCTGTCGTCCACGATCCTGTTTTCCACCACCTTGGTGCGAACGAAGTCGGTCATATCGCCGATCAGCGTTTCCAGCCGCAGAACGCCGCCGTCACGCGTTTTGAAGGGCTTGCCGTCTGCGCCGTTCATCGTGCCGAAGCCGACATGCTGCAGCTGCGTCTCCGGACGGACGATCTGCGCCTTCCGCGCGGCGCGGAATACCTGCTCGAAATGCAGGTTTTGCCGCTTGTCCGTCACATAGAGCACCTTGTCGGGGTTCCAGTCCCGCATCCGCTGCACGAGCGTGGCCAGATCCGTCGTCGCGTAAATGGAAGATCCGTCGGACTTGACCAGAATGCACGGCGGCATTTCCTTTTTATCGCCTTCCTCGGCCACGGGAATGACCCATGCGCCTTCGGATCGGACGGCAATGCCGCGATTTTTCATATCCTCGACCATGGCGGGGATGTAGGGGTCGGCATCGGACTCGCCCAGCCACTTTTCAAAGTGGACATCCAGATCGTCATAATTCTTTTTCAGGTCGGTGACGGACACATGCATGATATGCGCCCACAGCGCGCGGTAGCCCCGCCGCCCCTGCTGCAATTCCAGCGTCGCCTGATGGGCTTTGCGGGAAAATTCGGGATCGGTCTTTTTGGAAGATGCGGTGGGGTATATTTCCTCCAGCTCATCTACCGTGAAAGGTGCCTGCGTCGGATATTCACCCGTAAAATCGGGGTCGAAATAGGGGAGCTGCGGCTGCCGCTCCTGCAGTTCCGCGATGATCAGACCCATTTGCAGGCCCCAATCGCCCAGATGCACATCACCGATGGTTTCATAGCCGAAGAATGCGTGCAGACGCTTGAGCGCTTCGCCGATGATGGCCGGGCGCAGATGGCCGATGTGCAGCGGCTTCGCCACATTGGCACCGCCGTAATCGACTACTATGGTTTGCCCTGCTCCGCACTTCTCCACACCGAAGTCCGGCGCGGTGCGCATTTCTTCCAGATACTGCTGTAAAAAGCTGTCGGAGAGCTTCAGGTTGATAAACCCGGGCGCAACGGCCTCCGCCATGGAATAGTCCGCCGCATCCAGCTGCGCGAGCACGGCATTGGCGATCGCGATGGGCGCGCATTTATACTGTTTTGCGGCGGCCAGCGCGCCGTTACACTGATACTGGCACAGGTCGGGACGGTTGGACACCGTAACGCGTCCGAAAGCGGCGTCGTAACCGGCATCCGCGAAGGCCTGCTGCATTTTCTCTGTGATGATCTGCAAAATCTTCTTCATATCGACCCCTCTTACTTCTTCTGTTCGGCCAGCCAGACAAGGTAATCGTCGTATGTTCCGTAGCGGTCGACGATCGTGCCGTCGGGCTGGAAGGCGATCACGCGGTTACAGGTGGAGGTAAGCATTTCGTGATCGTGCGAAGCCAGCAGCACGACGCCCTGGAAAGCTTCCAGCCCCTTGTTCACGGCCTGAATGGACTCCATATCCAGATGGTTGGTCGGCTGATCCAGCAAAACGACATTCGCGCCGCTGAGCATCATTTTCGAAAGCATACACCGCACCTTTTCGCCACCCGACAACACATCCACACTCTTGAACACGTCTTCATTGCCGAACAGCATCCGCCCGAGGAAGCCGCGCAGGTATACATCGTCCTTTTTCAGCGAATACTGGCGCAGCCAATCCACCAGTTCCATTTTATTCCCGTCAAAATAGGCGCTGTTATCCTTGGGAAGGTAGCTGCGTACCGTGGAAACGCCCCATTTTACGCTGCCCTCGTCCGGTTCCAGCTCACCCATCAGGATCTGCATCAGTGCCGTCTGCGCCAGCTCGTTTTCTCCGACAAAAGCGATTTTGTCGGTGCGCCCGACGGAGAAGTACACCTTGTCCAGCAGCTTGACACCGTCGACCGTTACGGAAACATCCTTCACCGTCAGAACATCCTTGCCCAGCTCCCGCTCCGGCATGAAGCCGACGAACGGATAGCGACGGGTGGAGCAGGGCATTTCTTCGACCGTCAGCTTATCCAGCAGCTTACGGCGTGCGGTCGCCTGACGCGCCTTGCTTTTGTTTGCGGAAAAACGCTGGATAAACAGCTGTAATTCCTCGATCTTTTCCTGATTTTTCTTGTTTTTATTGCGGATCATGGCCTGCACCATCTGCGAGGACTCGTACCAGAAGTCGTAGTTGCCGACATACATTTTGATCTTTCCGTAATCGATGTCGACCGTGTGGGTGCAGACGGTGTTGAGGAAGTGGCGGTCGTGCGACACGGCGATGACCATGCCCGGGAAATCCAGCAGGAAATCTTCCAGCCAGTTGATCGCTTCGATGTCCAGGTTGTTGGTCGGTTCGTCGAGCATGACGATGTCGGGATTGCCGAACAGCGCCTGCGCCAGCAGCACTTTCACCTTCAGACGCGGGTCGACGGAGGCCATCAGGTCGCCGTGCAGCTCGGTGGGGATACCGAGCCCCTGCAACAGGCGTGAGGCATCACTTTCGGCTTCCCAGCCGCCCAGCTCGGCGAACTCCGTTTCCAGATCGGCGGCACGCAGGCCGTCTTCATCGGAGAAATCCTCTTTTTCGTAGATCGCGGTGCGTTCCAGCATGACATCGTACAGATGCGGATTGCCCATGATGACGGCATCGAGGACGGTGTGCTCGTCATAAGCGTTCTGATTCTGCTTCAGAACGGAAACACGCTTATCGGGATCGACGCTGATCGAACCGGTCGTGGAGTCCAGCTCGCCTGTCAGAATACGTAAAAAAGTGGATTTCCCCGCGCCGTTCGCGCCGATGATGCCGTAGCAGTTGCCGGGCAGGAATTGCAGGTCTACATGCTGGAACAGCCATTGGCCGCCAAATTGCATACCGAGATTGCTGACTGTTATCATTTCAAGCTCCTTCGTTTTCCAAATACTATACAAGCGCATGACGCGCACAACTATACATTCTAATTATAGCACATATTTACAAATAATCAACGCTATTTTCGGTGATTTTGCTGTTTTCTCGGAATGCGGCCGCGCAGAATATGAACAAATCAATAACTTTTGCAAAAGGGCTTGCTTTTTTTGACAGACTTGGTATAATATTAGCACTCAGCAACTTCGAGTGCTAAACTTGATAAAGGATGTGTTTGCAATTATGGAAAAAAAGCAGTTTAAGGCAGAGTCCGCGCGGCTTCTGGATCTGATGATCAATTCTATCTATACGCACAAGGAGATCTTCCTGCGGGAGATCATCTCCAATGCTTCCGATGCCATCGACAAGCTGGCCTACACCGCGCTGACCGATGAAAAGGTCGGCCTTGCGCGGGAGGATTTTGCCATCACCATCACCCGCGACGAGGCGAACCGCCGCCTGACCGTTTCCGATAACGGCATCGGCATGAGCCGCGACGAGATGGAGGAAAATCTCGGCACGATCGCAAAATCCGGCTCGCTCGGCTTTAAGCAGGCTATGGAGAAAAACGAGGATATCGATATCATCGGGCAGTTCGGTGTCGGCTTCTATTCGGCGTTCATGGTCGCCTCCGATGTTACCGTGATCTCCCGAAAGTACGGTGAGGATACCGCATGGAAGTGGATCTCCGACGGTACGGACGGCTATACCATCGAGCCGGCCGAGCGTGCCTGCGCCGGTACCGACGTGATCATGACGATCAAGGCCGATACCGAAGAAGAGGATTACTCCGAATTCCTGCAGGAGTACACCATCCGAAACCTCATCCGCAAATATTCCGACTATATCCGCTACCCCATCCGCATGGAAGTGTCGAAGTCTCGCAAGAAAGAGGACTCCGATGACTACGAAAGCTATATGGAGCTCGATACGCTCAACTCCCGGATCCCGCTGTGGCAGCGCGCCAAAAAGGATGTGACACAGGAGGAATACGAGAGCTTCTACCGCGAGCATTTCTTTGATTACAACAAGCCCGCCCGCGTGATCCACACCAGCGCAGAGGGAACGGTATCGTTCAAGGCGCTGCTGTATATCCCCGGAAAAGCGCCTTTTGATTTCTACACCCGCGATTATAAGCCGGGCCTTCAGCTCTATTCCTCCGGCGTGATGATCATGGAAAACTGCGAGGATCTGCTGCCGGATCAGTTCCGCTTTGTCCGCGGCATCGTGGACAGCCAGGATCTGAGCCTGAACATCAGCCGCGAAATGCTGCAACACAACCGCCAGCTGACGATCATCGCGCGCAACATCGAAAAGAAGATCCGCTCCGAGCTGAAAGCCATGCTCGAAAACGAGCGGGAGCAGTACGAGGAGTTCTACAACGCCTTCGGCCTGCAACTGAAATACGGCTGCGCCGCGCAGTACGGCGCGCATAAAGACAGTGTGCAGGATCTGCTGCTGTTCCGCTCCCGCAGGGAGAACAAGCTCATCAGCCTGCATGAATATGTGCAGGCCATGCCGGAAGGGCAGGAAAAGATCTATTATGTGCCCGGTGAGAACGCGGAGCGTCTGTCCGGACTGCCGCAGGTCGAGACGCTGGCGGAAAAGGGCTATGACACGCTGCTGTTTACCGCCGAGGTGGATGAGTTCATCCCGCAGGTGCTGGGCACTTATGAGGAAAAGAGCTTCTGCAACGCCGCAGCGGACGACCTCGGACTGCGCTCCGAGGAGGAGAAGAAGGCCGCCGAGGAGAAGGCCGAAGAACTCAAGGACGTTCTGACCTTTGTGAAGGAGACGCTGGGCGATGCGGTCAGCGATGTGCGGCTGTCCGGCGATCTCGGGTCGCATCCCGCGAGCATGGTGCCCGAGGGCGGCATGAGCTTCGAAATGGAGAAGTATATGAAGCGGATGAACCCCGATATGGCCATGCCTGTGGGGCGCATTCTGGAGCTGAACGCCGAGCATGATGCAGTCAAGGCGATGATCGCCGCCATGGCGGGCGACCCCGTCAAGGCACGCGACTATGCGCAGGTGCTGATGTATCAGGCCATGCTGATGGCCGATCTGCCCATCGACGATCCCAAAGCATACACCGCGCTGATCTGCAAGCTGATGGTGTGATCATAATGAACGGGCGACCCGGCCTGCATCCGCAGACCGGGTCGCTTTTCGTATACGATCAATCGGATGCGAGCATATTCTGCGTCCGATAAAGCTCCGCATAAACGCCGTTGCGCGCCATAAGCTCGTCGTGCGTGCCGCATTCGGTGATCACGCCGTCTGCAATGGAGATAATGCGATCCGCGGCGCGGATGGTGGAGAGCCGATGTGCGATGATCAGTGTGGTGCGCCCCTGCGCCAGCGCATCGAACGCGTGCTGGATCCTGGATTCCGTAACGGAGTCCAGCGCGGAGGTTGCCTCGTCCAAAATCAGGATCGGCGGATTTTTCAGAAATACGCGTGCGATGGCCACGCGCTGCTTTTGCCCGCCGGACAGGAGCGTTCCCCGCTCGCCGACATAGGTTTGAAAGCCGTCCGGCATGGCCAGGATATCTTCGTAGATCTCCGCTTTTTCGGCTGCATCGATGACCTCGTCCATGGTCGCATCCGGGCGCCCGTAGCGGATATTTTCCAAAATGGTGTCTGCAAACAGGAACACATCCTGCTGCACGATGCCGACATTGCGGTGCAGCGCGCTCTGCGCGATATCGCGAATGTCCGTGCCGTCGATGGAGATACTGCCGGAGGAAACATCGTAAAAGCGGGGGATCAGCTGGCACAGCGTGCTCTTGCCGCCGCCGGATGGGCCGACGATGGCGACCGTTTCCCCGGGCACGATATGCAGACTGATCCCGTGCAGCACATCCAGCTCGCCCTGATAGGCAAAGGTGACATTATCGAAGCGGATGTCGCCGCGGACCTGCGTCGGATGCAGCGCGTCGGGCTTGTCGCGAACAGTCGGCTCCTGCCGCATGATGGAAACGAAGCGGTTCAGCCCGGCAAAGCCGTTGGCAAACAGCTCGGAAAAGCCCGACAGCTTTCGCATGGGGCTGACAAAGGTGGAAATATACAGGCTGAAGGTCAGCAGGTCGCGATAGTCCATTTTTCCTTCCATCACATAATAGCCGCCGATGCCGATGATGATGACGTTCAGACTGCAAAGGAAGAATTCCACGCTGCTGTTGAACCGCCCCATCGCCTTGTGAAATTCCCGCTTGGAGGTCTTGTATATTTCGTTGGCCGCGCCGAAACGGCGGCTCTCTTTATCCTCGTTTGCAAAGGCTTTTGCGGTGCGCACACCGGAAAGACTGCTTTCGATCTCCTGATTGATGTGGCTGGTGGTCTCCTTGGAGGCTTTGGATGCACGGCTCATGCTGCGGCGCATGGACATGACCACAACCAGAAAGATCGGGATCACACACAGCACCACGACCGCAAGCTCCCAGCGAATCGAAAACATCACGGCCAGTGCGCCGAGAATGGTGAAAACGGAGGTCAGCAGATCTTCCGGCCCGTGATGCGCCAGCTCTGTCAGCTCAAACAGATCCGTCGTCAGGCGGCTCATCAGCTGGCCGGTGCGGTTTTGGTCGTAAAAGTCGAAGCTGAGCGTTTGCATATGGGCGAACAGGTCGCGGCGGATATCCGCTTCGACCCGAATGCCAAAGGTGTGCCCGAAATAGGCTACAATAAAATTCAGCACGGAGCGCAGCACATAGCACCCCAGCACGATGCCCATAACGGTGAAAAAGGTTCGGTACATTTGCCCCGGCAGCATTTCATACAGGGCGCTGCGCGTGATCAGCGGGAACATCAGGTCGATCAACGCGATGCAGACGGCGCACAGAATGTCCAGAAAAAACAACCGCCGATGATTTTTGAAGTAGGAAAGAAAAATGCGCAGCGGGGATCGCTGCCGGTATTCTTCGATCGTCATGAATGTTTGCTCCTCTCTCTTTTGCATCATTATACCACGTTTTTTCACCGCGTGCAAGAACGGAAAATGCCGACAGTCCGCCGGAAAACGCGCGATAGGTACTTGTAATTTCGAATATTATGTGCTATGATACGGGCGAATTTTGAAAAGAAAGAGGGGTTTTCCCATGTCACAGAAATCCGGCAAGTGGGGCGACCGTAAGGACGGCGTGTGGCTCAAGGATATTCCTGCCATGAACCGCATCATGCCCCCGCTGATGCCGAATCGCGCGGACAACGAGGCGCATATCACGGTGGAGATCGACCTGCGTCCCATAAACGATTACCTGCAAAAGCTGAACGAGGGCAGAACGGAGGATAAATATACCTTCTTCCATCTGGTCAGCGCAGCATGCGGCAAGGCTTTCGTCCTGCGCCCCAAGATGAATCGGTTTATCGTCAATAACAAGATGTACCAGCGCAAAAACATCACCGTCGCGTTTACGGTGAAGAAGCGTTTTGACGATCACGCAGAGGAAGCGCTGGCCTTCTTCGAATACGATCCGCAGGAAACGCTGGAAAGCTATCACGAGAAGATCATGAAGGTGATCCACCAGACCAAGAGCTTCGACGAAAAGGACAAGGACACCTCCACGGGCGCGATGGACATCGTCAGCAGGCTGCCGCAGTTCCTGATCAATGCCATCGTAAAAACCGTCCTCTGGCTGGATAAGCACGGCTGGGCACCGCAGTTCCTGATCGGCTCGGATCCCAACCACGCCGCCATTTTCCTGAGCAACCTCGGCTCGATCGGCCTGCCCGGCGGTTATCACCATCTGGTGAACTGGGGCACGAACTCCTGCTTCATCGTCACCGGAAAGAAGTACATGAAAATGGACTATGATGCGCAGGGAAATCCCGACCTGCACGAAGTCCTGCCGCTGGGCATCACGCTGGACGAGCGCATTGCCGACGGGTATTACTATTCCGGCACCGTTGCGCTGGTCAAAGAGCTGCTGGAGCACCCGCAGCTGCTGGAGCTGCCTGCCGATACGCCGGTCGAATATTCCATTCGCAAATAAAAATACTTGACAAAACGCAAAATCGGGCATATAATAGCGAAGTCGCGATCTTGAAGGTCGCGCGGCTGATTTTGTATAGTTCCGCTTTTTGCTCCGCGCGGGGCAAAAGGCGGTGTCATGGGCCTGTAGCGCAGCTGGGAGCGCACTACATTCGCATTGTAGGGGTCGAGAG
>CAZIGE010000035.1:0-19476 GCA_964538475.1 uncultured Oscillospiraceae bacterium
AACTATATCAACAGCGATATGGAGCCCAGCGACGTCCGTTCAATGTGCTGCAGACTGCGTCTCGACTTAAGAGAACTGCGTAAAAAGTCGGGCGGCTTCTTCGGTAGCGGCGAGTCGACCGGTTCCGTAGGCGTGGTCACCATCAATATGCCCAGAATCGCCTATCTCTCCAAGTCTGAAGAGGAATTCTATAACAGACTGGACAGAATGATGGACATCTCCGCCAAGTCCCTTAAGACCAAGCGTGACACTATAACCAAGCTTCTCGAGGCGGGACTCTATCCCTACACCAAGAGATATCTGGGCACCTTTGCCAATCACTTCTCGACCATCGGTCTGGTCGGTATGAACGAGGCTTGCCTCAACGCGCGCTGGATAAGAAAGGACCTTACGCACAAAAAGGCTCAGCAGTTTACCAAGGACGTCCTTAATCATATGAGAAGCAAGCTCTCCGATTATCAGGAGATGTACGGTGATCTCTACAACCTCGAGGCGACCCCCGCAGAATCCACTTCTTACCGTCTTGCCAAGCACGACAAAGAGAAGTATCCCGATATCATCACCGCTAACGACACCGTGGACGATACCCCGTATTACACCAACAGCTCTCACCTCCCCGTCGGCTTCACTTCCGATATCTTCGAGGCACTGGATATTCAGGACGAGCTTCAGACTCTGTATACCTCGGGCACCGTTTTCCACGCGTTCCTCGGTCAAAAACTCCCCGACTGGAAGTCCGCTGCGGAACTCGTCAGAAAGATTGCGGAAAACTATAAGCTTCCTTACTACACGATGAGCCCCACGTATTCCGTCTGCGCCAAGCACGGATATCTCGAGGGAGAGCAAAAGGTCTGCCCCATATGCGGCAACGTGACCGAAGTCTATTCCAGAATAACCGGATATTATCGTCCCGTCCAAAACTGGAACGCCGGTAAGTCCGCGGAGTTTAAGTGCAGACGTACCTACGATATGAACAAGTCTCACCTCACGCATCACGCGGAGGTTCACGCGGAAGAGTCCCGTCATCAGTCGACCGCAAGCGTCGGCTCCGAGATACTTCTCTTCACGACCAAGACTTGCCCTAATTGTAAGATGAGTAAGCTTATGCTCGACAAAGCCGGCATTAAGTATACCGTCATCGACGCGGAAGACGAGAAGGATAAAACCACCTCTTACGGCGTTAAGAAAGCTCCCACGATGTTGGTCCCCAACGGCGACGGCTATGACCGCTACGACAACGCGAGCGAAATCAAAAAGTATATAGAATCGGTGAAGTAAACAATGTACGACGTAATAATTGTAGGAGCAGGGACGGCGGGTATGACCGCCGCTCTCTACGTAAGAAGAGCAGGAAAATCCGTCTTGATGTTCGAGAGCAACGGAATAGGCGGTCAGATAGCCAATTCTCCCAGAGTGGAGAACATTCCTTCCATTAAGTCCGTGTCCGGATCGGATTTTTCGGACAGACTCTTCGAGCAGGTCACCGATATGGGTGCCGAGATGGAATTCGGCAAAGTGGAAAAAATAGAAAAAGTCGACGGCGTATTCAAGGTAGAGGCGGAATACGGCACATATGAAGCCAAGTCCGTCATTATCGCCAACGGCGTCCGTCATAAGACGATAGGCGTGGAGAGAGAAGAAGAACTCATCGGTCACGGCGTCAGCTATTGCGCGGTGTGCGACGGAGCCTTTTATAAAGGAGAAGACGTCGTACTGGTCGGCGACGCCAATACGGCTCTTCAATACGGTATTCTCCTGTCGGGCTATTGCAATAAGGTCTACGTGTGCACCTGGATGGATAAGTTTTTCGGTGACAAGGCTCTTTCGGACGTGCTGTTGACCAAGACCAACGTGGAATGGATCAAGAACGTCAGCCTCAAGAGCTTCGTCGGCGAGGAGCTGGAAGCGTGTACCTTCGTTAATCGCGACGGCGGAGAGGATATAACCATACCTTGTAAGGCGTGCTTTATAGCGATAGGTCAGGTCCCCGACAATCGTCGCTTCGAGAGCCTCGTGGATATAGACAAAGTCGGCTATATCGTCGCGGACGAGTCTTGTACGACTAAGACTGAAGGTCTCTTCGTCGCGGGCGATACTCGTACCAAGAGCGTGAGACAGCTGTCCACCGCCATAGGCGACGGCGCGGTCGCGGGCACGGCAGCGGTAATGTATGTAGAGAGATCATGAAAATCTACGGAATGGAAAAGTTTTCCCTCGTGGATTACGAAGGAAAAGTTGCTTGTACTCTATGGACGGCGAAATGTAATTTTCGCTGTCCTTTTTGCCATAACGCCTCTCTCGTAGAAGGTACTCTGCCCGAAGAAATTTCCGAAGAAGATATTTTCGGTTACCTAAACAAGCGTAGAGGTATCCTAGACGGCGTTTGCGTGACCGGAGGCGAGCCGACTCTCAACAGAGATCTGCCGGAGTTTTTGGCAAAAATCAAGTCGTACGGATATAAGGTCAAGCTGGACACCAACGGAACCAATCCCGATATGCTGGAGAGACTTCTGGATGAAGGCAACGTGGACTACGTCGCTATGGATATCAAAAACAGCCTCGACAAGTATTATCTCACCGCGGGCGTAGAGCCCAACGAAGAGAAGCTCAAGAGGAGTATAGAGCTCGTCAAGAAGTTCCCGTCATATGAGTTTCGTACGACTCTCGTGTACGAGCTTCACGAGCGCGAAGATATCATAGGAATAGGAGAGCTGGTCGGCAGAGCGGACAAGTTCTTCCTGCAGAAGTTCGAGGACAACGGAAGTTGTATTCTCGGCGGTCTGAGCGAAGTCCCCCTAGAAGTAGCCAGGGAATACGCAGACATTTTGTCGAAAAGTACTCACGGCGAGGTCAAGCTTAGAAGTTACGCATAAAAATCGGTATTGCAAAAGATCTCCGATTAAGGTACAATGTAAGTATCAACTTTAAGGAGATTATTATGGCTAACAGATTTGTCTTAAACGAAACCAGTTATCACGGAAAAGGCGCGATTAAAGAAATTGCAACAGAAGTCAAAGCGAGAGCTTTCAAAAAATGCCTCGTATGCGTCGATCCCGATTTAGTGCGCTTCGGCGTTGCGAAAAAGGTCACCGATATTCTCGACGAGGCGGCAATCGATTACGAGTTGTATACGGATATTAAGCCCAATCCTACCGTAGAAAACGTCCTGCACGGAGTAGATTGCTTTAAGCATAGCGGAGCCGATTCCATAATCGCGATAGGCGGCGGATCTTCTATGGACACTGCAAAAGCTATCGGAATAATCGTCAACAATCCCGAGTTCGGCGACGTGATAAGTCTGGAGGGCGTTGCGCCCACCAAGAATAAATCCGTACCTATAATCGCCGTACCTACCACAGCCGGTACCGCTGCCGAGGTTACCATCAATTACGTCATAACCGACGCGAAGAACAACAGAAAAATGGTCTGCGTCGACGTCCACGACATCCCCGTAGTCGCGGTTGTCGATCCCGATATGATGTCCACTATGCCAAAGGGGCTCACCGCCGCGACGGGTATGGACGCATTGACTCATGCCATCGAGGGATATATAACCAAGGGAGCGTGGGAGTTGTCCGATATGTTCCACCTAAAGGCGATCGAAATAATTTCCGCCAGTTTGAGAGGCGCCGTCGCCAACGAGGATGCCGGCAGAACGGGAATGGCTCTCGGTCAGTATATTGCGGGAATGGGGTTCTCTAACGTAGGACTGGGGATAGTCCACTCCATGGCACATCCTTTGGGCGCGCTATACGATACTCCTCACGGCGTAGCCAACGCGATTATTCTGCCTACCGTTATGAAATACAATGCCCCTGCAACGGGAGACAAATATAGAGAAATAGCCCGTGCGATGGGTGTGAAAGGCGTGGACGAAATGTCTATAGAAGACGCCCGCAAAGCGGCTATAGACGCAGTCAGACAACTCTCTGTAGACGTAGGCATTCCTTCCGACCTTAAGGATATCGTAAAAGAAGAAGACCTAGATTTCCTCTCCGAGTCGGCTTATGCCGACGCGTGTCGTCCCGGCAATCCGAGAGATACGAGCGTAGAAGAAATCAAGGCGTTGTACAGAAGTCTCATTTAACAGACCGATAATATCATAAGAGCGGGAGTCCGAGTCATATCGGACTCTTCTCAAAATAAGGAGAAAAAATGAAACCTATCGATTTAAAAAGCATTATGCTCAATCCTTTTTCCGCAATCGGCGACGACTGGTTGTTGCTCGCGGCGGGAGACGAGAACAATCACAACGCGATGACCGTGTCGTGGGCGCATATGGGATATATCTGGAATAAACCCACCGTTATAGCCTACGTCAGACCTCAGAGATACACCAAGGGATATATGGACGGAGAGGAGCTCTTCACGTTGTCGAGGTTTTCGCCCGAGTATAAAAAAGCTCTCGGTTATCTCGGCACTCACTCCGGTCGAGACGGAGACAAAATTGCCGCGGCGGGTCTTACCGCGGTGTCGGTGGACGGCACGACGGGATTCGAGGAATCGGAACTGACTCTGGTATGTCGTAAGCTATATCGCGCACCTATAATAAGAGAGGGCTTTTTAGACGAGAGTATTGTCGATAAATGTTATCCGACGGGCGATTTTCACGACGCGTATATAGGAGAAATAATCGGAGCATATGAAAAATAATCGTCATATCAGATTGAAGACCGCCTACGAAACGGAACCCGTTCCTTTTCCCGAATATCCGCGCCCTCAAAAAAGACGCGACAGCTTCTTTAATCTTAACGGGCAATGGTCCCTTACGGTGATAAGGGATAAGGGAAGAGAAGAAAAGTACGATATAACGGTGCCGTATGCGCCGGAGAGCCTTAATTCGGGAATGCCGGCAGGATTCTTTTTGGGAGAAAAAGACGTTTTGGTTTATAATCGTAGTTTTTGTCTTTCGGAAGAGTTTTCTTCGGGGAGAGCGCTGCTCAATTTCGGCGCGGTCGATTATCACGCACGCGTTTTTGTCAATGGCAAGGACGTAGGAGAACATCGCGGAGGGTATACGCCTTTCACGCTGGACGTAACGGATGCCGTCGAAGTCGGAAAAAACGTAATAGAAGTCAGAGTTGCCGATTCTACGGAATCTCACCGCGGTGCCAGAGGCAAGCAATTGACCGAGCACGGCGGTATCTGGTATACTCCGTCGTCGGGCATTATAGGTGCGGTGTTTTTGGAGAGAGTCCCCGAGAGGTATATAAGAGACTTCACCATAGACACCACGGACGGGGTCAGAGTGTACGTGGACGAAGAGCAAGAGGTCGAGTATGAAGTCTATGACGACGGGAAGAAAATACTCTCCGGAAAAGGCGTCGGCGAGCTGGTTTTCGATTACGACTTTTCGTACTGGTCGCCCGAGCATCCTAAACTGTACGACTTCACTTTGACTATGGGAGATGATAAGATATACTCCTATTTCGGTAGACGGACTTTCGGAGAAGGGACGGACAAGTTCGGAAAAAAGAGACTTCTGCTTAACGGTCGACCGTACTTTTTCTCGGGACTGCTCGATCAGGGGTATTGGTCGGACGGATTGCTCACTCCGCCGTCCGATAAAGCAATGGAAGATGAGCTGAGAGCCGTTAAGAACATGGGCTTCAACACGCTTAGGAAACATATTAAAATAGAGCCTATGCGCTGGTACTATCATTGCGACCGTCTAGGGATAATAGTTTGGCAGGATTTCGTCAACGGCGGAGATAAATATAAATTCTCTCATATAGGTCTCCAACCCTTTTTAGGCATCGATCACGCCGACGACGATTATGAATATTTCGGAAGAGCGGATAAAGACGGTCGCCTCGAGTTTATCCGAGATATGATAGATACGGTCGATACCCTTAAGAACTGTACCTGCATATCTCTATGGACGATTTTTAACGAGGGATGGGGACAATTCGACTCCGCTAAAATGACCGAAATGTTATCGGCGCTGGACTCCACGAGGGTGATAGACGCAGTCTCCGGCTGGCACGACCAGGGAGAAAACGTAACGCCTATCAAGAGCCTTCATACATACTTTACGCCGCTTTCGGTTCCCAAAACAAATCGCACGGTAACCCTTTCGGAGTTCGGCGGATATTCTTTCAAGGTGGACGGACACGTCTGGAGCGAACAGAAGATGTTCGGGTACAGAGTGTACAAAACGAAAAAGAGTCTCGAAAAAGCTCTCGACAAGTTGTATTCGAAAAAACTTTTACCTCTTATAAAAAAGGGCTTGTCCGCGTGTATTTATACTCAAGTCTCCGACGTAGAGGAAGAGGTCAACGGGCTGTTTACCTACGACCGCAAGATCTGCAAAGTCTCGCCCGACTTAATGAAGGGGCTTAACGAAGCGTTGTATAGAGAGTACGACGAGATATAAGTTATAATAAAATGATAAAAACAAAAAATCTATCAGATAGTTCCGATAGATTTTTGTTATGTTGGAGTTGAAAACATAAGTCGCCGGAGGATTGTTAAACGATTCCGTAAGCGAGCATGGCGTCTGTCAGCTTTTTGAAGCCTGCTAGATTGGCTGCCGATACCAGGTCGTAACCTATGCCGTATTCTTCCGTTGCGGCGATGAGCTGATTATAGATGTTTTTCATGATGCCGTGAAGCTTGGCGTCGACTTCTTCTCTTGACCAGGAGAGTCTCTCGCTGTTTTGGGACATTTCCAGTCCGGATACGGCTACGCCGCCGGCGTTGCAGGCTTTGGAAGGAGAGATGACGATACCGTTTTCTTTAAGAAGAGCAATCGCTTCGTTGGTGGTGGGCATATTGGAGACTTCGTTGAGATATTTGGCACCGGAAGAAAGAAGGCTCTTGGCTTCTTTGACGCCGATTTCGTTTTGGGTGGCACACGGCATATAGACGTCGGCTTGTACGCCCCAAGGTTTTTGTCCTTTATAGAAGGGCAAATGAAACTTTTCGGCGAATGCCTCCACTCTTCCGAGTCGCTTGGCTTTCAGCTCGAGCATATAATCGATTTTTTCGCCGCCGATGCCGTCTTTATCGTAGACGAAACCGTCTCTTCCGGAGATGGTGAGGACTTTTCCTCCCAGCTCGGAGATTTTTTTACACGCACCCCAGGCGACGTTGCCGTAACCCGAGACCGCGAAAGTCATGTCGCCTATCGACTTGCCGTCGCGTTTTAGTACTTCTTCTAAGAAGTACGTTGCGCCGTAACCGGTGGCTTCCGGACGGATGAGACTGCCGCCGTATGAAAGTCCTTTGCCGGTAAGTACGCCGTTTTCGTAAGAGCCTTTGATTTTTTTATATTGACCGAAGAGATATCCGATTTCTCTGCCGCCTACGCCTAAGTCGCCCGCGGGTACGTCTACGTCGGGACCGATATGGCGATATAATTCCGTCATAAAGGATTGGCAGAATCTCATTACTTCCGCGTCGCTTTTTCCTATAGGGTCGAAGTCTGCCCCGCCTTTGGCACCGCCCATAGGCAGAGTGGTGAGGGAGTTTTTGAAAGTCTGTTCGAAGCCGAGGAATTTCATTATGGACAGATTGACGCTCTTGTCGAAGCGCAGTCCGCCTTTATACGGACCGATGGAGTTGTTAAATTGGATTCTATACCCTCTGTTGACGTGAGCTACGCCGTTGTCGTCCACCCACGGCACGCGAAACATTATTTGACGGTCGGGTTCTACCAGTCTCTCTAGAACGGCGTTGTCGCGGAGCACCTTTTCGTTCTTTTCGACGGCAGGAGCAAGAGAAGAGAGGACTTCTTGTACGGTCTGCATGAATTCCGCTTGCCCGGGATTTTTAATCGCCGTGTCGTTGATTACTTCAGAAATATAACTCATAGTGTGATATACCCTCCAAAAAAGCTTACATTAAATTATATAAAACCCTCTCCCTCTTAGTCAACTCATCTAATAAAAAATGCCCGCACTAATGCGAGCATTTCGATATATCGAATATTCATTCGATTTTAATATTTTCGCCAAACCATTTTCTTTATCAAGAGAAAGCAGAAAAATACAAGTAATGCTGATTCTGGCTTCCAGTCTGCAACAATTGTGCGCACCATTTCTAATAAGGATATATGTGTAGTATTTACAAAAAAACACATCCTTTCTTGGTTTTGCGATTTTGTCAAAGCCGATGCGGATTTTTACTATAAATTCAGCGAAACGTTTATAAATGGCAATAGCGTGCTATTTTAACATCTCATGAGCTTTGATTTTCGCGCTTTCAGAGATGCAAAAATCAAAGCTTCAGAAGTGGATTATTGTATTTTAATTTTCATCTTTTTATAATATATTTTAAAATGTCAAACAATTATAATCTGAGAGGAATGTGGTTTACTTTGCTGACCAAGTATTTTACATATCTGCAATGATTCTATTTCATTAACATATGAGTTTGATAGTCCATTTAAAATATTCTTAACGAATGCTACAATTTCATAACGTATTCCTTCACCATCAAGCTGGTAGAAATATTTTTTTGTATCATTTGCATCTTCAAAGCGCACTTCAAAATAATCTGTTTTCCACCATGGCGCAGGAACATACAAATAACCGTTTGTTCCGCTTACAATAAGTTCTCCCTCCGACTTCACACCTTTACCGACTTTAACAGACGCGACAGCATTTTGATAAGTAAAATCAATTTTTGTAAAAATATCAAAAGTCTTTTGGTCATCAGCAAAAGCGGAAACGATATTGACTTGTTTGTAATCTGTTCCAAGCAACTGAAAAACAGGAAGTAAGGCTGTTGGCCCCCATGCACAAATGCTATTCCATGTTTGAGACATGTATAACGGATCTGTTATATCTATCTTTTTTAGGCTTGTACAGGTAGCGTCAACAGAAACAATCTTTCCGATTTTGCCACTCTTAAGTAAAACAAGCAATCTTGAATATGCTGTGGAATATGCTGTTTTAATTGCATCCATCAACACACAATTTTGTTTTTTCGCTAATTCAAACAACTCTGAACACTCGTTTTCAGACATCGCAATTGGCGATTCGCATATTACATGCAGTCCTTGACTAAGGGCTTCTTTTATTTGTTCATAATGTTTCGTTGGATGTGATGCTATATATACAGCGTCTACATATTTTAACAACTTATTGTAATCTTTTGTTTTTACAAATACGTCATCAAAATTGTTTAGAAGGTTATCATCCAAAGAACAAATGCCGATAACATCCACACCATTTACATATGAACATTCTCGTCGAAATTTTTCTAAAACCCTTGTCTCTCCAACAAGCCCAAGTTTAATTTTTCTTTGGTTTGTACGTATTTCAGAGGACGAAATGCCCTCAGTTCTTGGCAAATATATTACCTGACAGTATGCATTAAGGTAATCAAACACCCCCTCCCAATCAGATCCAACGGTAAAAATATCTATATTATATTTCCTAATATCATCAATTTTTTGACCTTCATATTCTTCAACAATTACCTCATCGGCAATCCCAGTTGCTTTTACAGCCTCTACTCGCTCCATCAAGGATTGTTGAATATTAATCTTTCCTCTTGTTTTATCAAAATCATCAGCAGTTACGCCTACTATAAGGTAATCCCCCAATGCTTTTGCACGTTCCAATAAACGGATGTGACCAATGTGTAATAAGTCATAGGTTCCGTATGTGATTACTTTTATCATATCTTACCTCGCAACATCATATTAGACCTCGGCGCTGCATGTCATATAGAGCATTGATTAGCACATCATAATCGCTCTTTTTTAAGTCGCCGATATGTCCTACTCTAAAAATTGTATCCTTTGTTGCGCCTCCGTTTGGACATACCCATATTTGATATTCATCTTTTAGGATAGTAAATATATCGTATGCAGAGGCTGTTGTAGGATGTAAAGGGGTGACGGCATTTGACAACGATTGTGAAACAATTTCAAAAGGCAGGTCAACAATCTTTTGTCGAAAATAATTTGCGAGAGAAGATATTTTTAAGATTTCGGACTCAACGCCTCCTGCTTGCTCAATCTCGATGAGACGAGTATTAATTTGTCTTAAAATTCCAACAGCGGGAGTAAAAGGTGTTTGTCCTCTTTTCCCGTTATTTAAAGCCTCTTTTAAGTCTAGATACATGCACTTGGTTTCTGTCGAATAAATCCTATTAATGGCATGTTCGGAAAGAACGATAATGGATATACCGGGGGGACATGCTAAAGCCTTTTGAGATCCTGTGATCATAACATCGATTTCAAGCTTTGAAATATCCAGTGGATCTGCCAAAAAAGAACTTATTGCATCGACGACAAGAAACAAGTGTTGTTCTTTACAAAATTCACTTATAACGTCAATATCGTAATGAACGCCTGTTGATGTTTCGAGTACGTTCACAAAAAAACTCGAATAACCGCAGTTTTTGTATTTGTTTAACATTTCTCGAGTAAGAGCTTGTCCAACATCCAATTTTAACTCATCAAACGGGATATTGTGAAGTCGAAGCAAATTTACGAAACGTTGACCAAAACTTCCTCCGTTTACAACGATTGCTTTGTCATTCGAGGTTACAGTATTCATCACAACAGCCTCCATTGATGCTGTGCCCGAACCCGTAATAAATACTGCTCGTGAATTTTGTGGTGCATTCGTGAATTTAAGCATCAAATTTTCGTTTTCAAACATAATATTTGAAAACTCAGGTGTCCTGAAATATGGAACTTGCTCATAACCAATGCTCCTTATGTTTTCATCAGATTGAACCGGTCCTACAGTAAAATTAATCATTTTTTTTACCCTCTCTAAGTTTTGTTATAAAGTTATAAACAGCAATTTTTTGTCGATTACCCCAAATATATTTCTGATACAACAATTTAATTGATGGCTTCTTTGCCCATTTTTTATTGATGTCTTCATAACTGAAATTCGAATCCATTAAATCTTGCATAAAGCTATCTCTGTTCGGATTTGTTGAGATGCTTTTTCTCATGGGGCTTTGATATTTTAATGCGACATTAAAATCCAATTCGTGCCCATACATCAATTTTTCGGCTTTTTGAAATATGTTTTTTCCTTTTTCAGTATTACAGATAACCAATGATGAGCCTAAATTATTCCCATATAATTCCGGACAATACAGATGTATTCCCCACAGATCCCCCAACGATATATCTGCAACTCTCGCAGTATTTGCAAATGGGCAAGAATAACACGACGGTCTGCTCATTAAGTGATTGAGCCATATAGACCAAAATGGATTGAACCATCGATCTTTTTTTAACGCTTTGCCATTTTGAAGTGATGTGTACATCACTTCAAAATCCCATTTACCCGAAGTGGGATTTTCAAGTGAGTTTGAATTTGTATACCTATAATCTAAAATATCTATTTCCGAAGAAAAACGCTTTTTTAAACTATCGGCATACTTTTCTATGTATTTCGGACTGGGGACTCCTTCGCATATTACTTCTATAGTCAATAGATTATCGTATTCTTTATTCCCGAGAAACGATTTAAGACCGGCAATCTGACAGGGAGTTCCTGAAAACAGAACTTTTTTGCCTTCTTTTATAAGTTGTCTACATTCTTTATAAGAATTTCCAATGACGCTTTGCGAATATTTGGATTTTCGATATTTCCCTAAATCATTAATGTCCGTGATATATGAATGAAAAACATGAATGCCTTTAGCTTCAGCTCCGAAAACAGCATAATTATCATCACAGTATGTCTGCACAATAGCTGAAAATGCTCCCCCCGAAGTGCTTCGATCTCTTACGATAGCGTTTTTAATATATCCTCCAAAAACGAACTTGTTATCGGCGTTCCTTGAAGGCATGTTTTCCATCGGACACGTTTTTCTGCACATATCGCAATTTATACATTTTTGGCTATCGATTATCGGATATCTAAATCCTTCCTCGTCGGCAGTCATAACAATTGCTTCTTTATGACACACCTGTACACAGGCTTCGCATCCTAAGCAATCTTCCTTTTTTAATGTATCTAAAAAGCGTCCCATAATTATTCTATCCCAATTAACGCATTCCTCAGAAAAGCAAGAGAAGATTCTCTTTCAATAGATATTCTTCTGTGAACATCATCATAATCAATACTATTAAAATGTTCCGTCCCATCAATCATCATCCTATCGGAAAGACCAAACAATTCCAAAAGTTCGGTTATTTTTGTGTCGCATTGATGACGAGAAAAAATAACAAAATTTCTCTTAAACTGCACACTGAATATCATCCCATGAAAAGAATTTGTAACAACAAATTCAGCATTTTTTACGAGAGATAAGAATTCCTCAACACCTGCATCGTAAGCCATAACATGACCCTTGTCGATATTTGTGGCGCGTAAGCTTATTTCTATGATTTTCCAATCGTTTTTATTGGCTAATTTAATAGCATAATCTTCCATTGCCTTATTATATCTTCTAGAATATAACAACAGGTATTTTGTTTGAGTTCGATTGGCATCACAATCAGCTATTATTTCCGAATATTCTTCAGGATTTAATAAAAGAGTAGGATCTAAAACTTTTTGCACCGGTACCCTTGAATGTTGTCTCACATATGTAATCATCAAATTTTCACGGATTCCTAATGCCTTAAAATTTTTCAACCTCTCGTTTAATATTGGATATGTAACGTCGTCAAAATGCGGATCACCAAAGCTTGCCGCATATGCGATGGTATATCCGTTTTTCATACAATCATAATTTGCATAATATCCATCATCAAACCCGAATTCTTCAATACAAAAGATCGTATCGCTTCCGCATACAAATCCATCAACTTCTTCGGTAATTTCATTGAAATTTGATGAAGTATACTGTTTTGTTTTATCAAATCTGGTATTGTAGAACGTGTTGAATTTTTCATAGTTCTCGCGAATTGCCGGAAGGGACAATTCACACATTCTTCTTGATTCTTCGTCCTTATCCCACATGTTGGCAAAAGGATTTAACGGATCCTTATCTGCCAAAATATCCGGACAATAATCGACCAATTTTGGATGGTAACCCAACTTTTTTATAGTTTGATTGAGTGCCCATGTTTGAAGAGCAGAGCCGTAATTTGTAAAGTTGCAATATATGTTGTATGATACTGTTCCGATATTTCTGATCATGTTTTATCCTCTTTCATTAATTATTTTAATCACCTTTTTCAAACTCAATTATTTCCGGAGTATGCTTACATATACGCTCTTCTTCTGGAGGCAATTTCATATAATCACCAAACGAAAGACCCAACATAACATCATACATATCTGTCAATTGGAACATGTGAGTTTCGAATTGTACTACATGCGTTTGATTTAGCATCTCTGATGGGAAAACAATTCCCAGAGCTTCGGGGGAAGAAAGGCTCATTAAATCGAAATTTTCGCTAATTCTTCGATATCTTTTTACATAATTATCACATTTTTTTCTTATGGCAATTTGAATTTTCCTCGGAAATAGCAACATACAACGTGATATGATTTTCAATAGCGCTCCTCTATTATCTATTGAGTATCCGCGAGTATATACAAGTCGTATTTTGGCAACAAGCAAAAGAATCTTTCGCTGCATTTTGTCTTGAGGCACTTTATCTATTGGAAATATATCTATCCATATCCCGTGATGCCCGGGAGTATTCAAGTCTTTTTTTGAAGCGAGTATTGTATGATCTTTCCTGATTTTTGCATGATTAATTGTACTGCTGTCATCTGACGGATCTTGTAAATAATATCCTGTTGGGGTTTCATTTTTCCACAGCAAAATAAATCTATCATAATTCTCTCTCGACATACATACATCAATATCATCGTCCCATGGAATAAAGCCTTGATGACGAACAGCACCCAAAGCAGTGCCTGCATACAATGAATATTTAAGACGATGTGTTTGGCAAAACTTGTCAAATACACATAGGATTTCGGTTTCACACCGCTGTAGCTTGCTTAAGATTTGATTATCCACTGGTTGACTCTCCTTTTATCAAAGTGACAATATATTTAGGATTGACTCCTTCAATCATTAATTTGTTGTGTTGTCTCAGAGGTGGTATTATATATCCTATTATCACGTTGGTGAAAAATTGTGAAATAACCGATGCAATCGCAGCCCCTATTGCTCCATAAAACGGAATCAATACAAGGTTAAGGATTATGTTCATAACAGCACCAGATATATTAATAACGTTCAAAAATTTTTGATATCCATATGATAATATCCAGATATTTCTGATTGTTCCTATGTAAGAAAATGTAGTGAACCACACAACTATTCGCAATACATTTGTTGCTTTTGAAAATTCAACGCCGTAAATAATTTTAATAATAATCGGCGCAAATACCGTCATTAAAATACATTGAATAAGCGAGAACCAAATAATAATTGAATACAATGATTTTATTTTTGTCTCAAATGCGTCTCGATTTTGATAACTGGCAAATATTGTTGGGCGGAAGGAATCAATAATCGCTACAAATATAAAACTGGTCATACTAGCACAAGTAACGGCGGCAGAATAAATACCGACCGCGGCGTCATCACACATCAGATTTAACATAATTTTGTCGGTTTGTGAAAAAATCATCACCATTAATCCTGATACTATATAATATTTGCCCATGGCAAGTAAATGCTTTGCTTCGACAAAAGAAAATGAGAACCGCTGTCCCTTTTCCTTTTTATAAAAAATCACTAATATAATTGATGTAATTAGGTATTCCATCGTGTATGACAATGCCAAGATATATATATCAGCTTTAATAAATATTAACGTCAATTGTGCAATTACAACTATAAAATACGAGATTATGATGGCTATCGAGGTATATTTTGATTTCAAGTGAGATTGGAACCAGTAATATACCATTTCTAATGCTTGAAATAGCAATTGAACACTATAACACATACACACGATAATGGTTGTTTTTTCACCGGCGTTTGCTAATACAGCAAAACCTGCTATACCGATCATGCATATTATGCTTGAGCACAAATTTAAAATAATAGTTGTACCTAAAATTTGTCCCTCTTCATTAGGCCTATGTACCAGTTCGTGAACGAGGATTTCGTTAATCCCTAATTTCATGATGGGAGTGGCGAATGCAACAATACTGGCAGCATAACTTATAATACCATACCTTTCAACCCCTAAACTCCGTGAAATAATCATGGTAGAAATTAAGGTTAATATAGCTTTTCCTAATTTGCAAGCAATTATCCATCCAGCATTCGCTGCCACCTTGTTATTTTGCAATTTATTTAACGTCATATATTTTATTTCATCCTATTATATAATTTCATTAACCAAAATAACCGATATTTTAGTCCATACAGCATCAATTTTCCTCTTAAGGATTTAAAATGCGCATTTGATATAGCATTATGATAGAAATCACTACCGAGTTCTTTCTTGATTTCCTTGACGATTATAGAGTATTTCTCCCTGCGATTGAATTGTGATACAACAACATTAAATAACGAATGTACGGTGGCACGAGACAGTTGTTGCTGAAAATCCGAGTCGCTCATGTTGATATGATTCATTAAATGTTGAGCTCTCATTTGGGGATCGTTCCAATTTATAGCCTTACCTAAATTTGTAACAGACATAGGATTGCATCTATAGTAATATGTGCACTCGGAGCTTATGAACATTGAATTGGCATGATATACGCATGGTTTTACACATGCACTATCTTCTCCCATTTTTATGGGCAAATCAACAACTTGATGTTGTATGTACAATTCTCTCAAAAATACTTTTGCCCACAAAGAAGGAGTAAAACTTACTGCACGTACATCTTCTAAAAGGATGGGGAATATATTATTTCTTAGTTTTGAGTGATCATAATAGCCGTTTTTATATGGCAATTCGTACTTAATAGAATTATCTTGAGAAGCAATATAATGTCCATAACAAATAATATCAGGAGAGCAATTATCAATAATTTTTTTTGTGAGTTCAAGATAGTCTTGATTTATCCAATCATCTCCATCCACAAAAATTATATATGTTCCCTTACATGTTTGTATACCATTATATCTGGCGCTTACCACGCCACCATTGGCTTTATGTATTACCTTGATTCGACTGTCCTTTTGTTTATATTCATCGCAAATAATAGGGCAATTATCGGGAGATCCATCGTCTACTAATATTAATTCAAAATCTCTATATGTTTGTCCAAGAATACTATCTATGCATTGACGAATGTATTTTTCAACATTATAAATGGGGACGATTATACTGAATAATGGCTGACTCATGCCGCACCTCCGATTAATTTATAAGGAATAATGTCACTTTGCCCCAAAATGTAATAAGTAATTACAAACAAGGCAATCGTATACATAATGATGCAGGATTTCACAAATATACGACTTCGACCATTTGCGACCATTTCGGGAAGTTGCCCCATAAGCAAAAATTGTGAAAATGTAAAATATGACGCTATTCTCTTAACAAATGGAGAATAGAATCCGGATAAACTTAACAACAAGCCGATCACCATCATCATTATCAGCACACCATTTCGTTTGTCAATCGTCATAAAGCGTTTATACATAGCACAGAACAACAGACACCATGCCAATGTAATGTAAAAAGATAGATTCGATATATTTCCCATATAATCCAAATATTCCTCAAAACGACCACCGACTGCTCGAAGTATATATGGCAACAACGATATACCCAAAACACCGAGGAGTATGTAGCACATTTTTTTGAACGATAAAAAAGTCTCTCGAGTATCATGTAGGAAATAAATAGCTATTCCGCACATAGCGGTAACATGAATGGATGAAGCCAATAAAACGATTATCACATATTTTATGAATTTTCGCTCATTGACATATTTTAATCCGAAGAAAAGCAATCCTATGGCAGCAATTTGCTTACATATGTTTAATCCCGAGCAATATAATGTAGCCAAAAAAATAAAATAAGAAAGACCACAAATAGATGATGGATATGCTGTTTTTAATCGCCACGCCACTGGAAATACGGTGATGGTAGCAAAAAGACCAAAGAAAACTTCCGAAGAATTGAATATACCCGCAATTTTGGCCATTAAAAATACACCTATTCGGTTTCCGCCAAATGAGCGAGAGCTAACAAACCATTCGTCAAAAGATTTGTTGACATTGCTTTGAAACATATAAATGTAATTATCATAATCGGTGCCAACGCCTTTTCTAAGTGCCGCCATTAATATCGGCAAAAGAATAGCTATTACAAATGGAATGTCCATCCTTTTTATTGTTCCCACTTTGCTTTTTGTCAAAAGCCATGTGGATAATGCAAAAATAGAAAAATAAAATATAACGCTTCCCATATTAGATGTGATGTTTATTCCCTTTTGAATGAAGTGTAATTATGCTGTACTATAAAGAACTGTATATTACTCTCATTTCGTTATTTATGTTTTGCAATGAATAAATGTTTGCCTTTTCAATGTTATTCTTTCCCAAAGCAAATGTATCGCCGTTAAGTACTCGACAAATCGCGTTCTTGCAGTCATCCGCGCTATGAGGCTCAAACAAAGCACCACCGTCTTCATCTATTAAATCAGTATTGCCGCGAATTTTGCTAACCACACATGGCAATCCGCTTGCCATAGCTTCCATAACGGAGACATTCAATCCTTCTCTGATAGAAGGTAAAACATAAATATCTGACACTTGATAGAGTTCTGCGACATCGTTACGGAATCCTAAAAGTTTAACTCGCTCGGTCATGCCGAATTCATCAATTATACTCTGTAAATGTTCCTGCAAATCGCCCTTGCCTGCAATTATGTAATACACATCTAAATCTTTAATTGCCCGAATAACAGTTTCGTGATTTTTATTTTTGTTTAACTCTCCGACGGACAACAGTAATATAGCATTTTCGGGAATGCCTAATTCTTGACGTTTTGCGACTTTGTCTATTTGAGTGTTTGCGAATTTTTCAGTATCAATACCAACACCTGGGATATATTCAACACGTTTTGATTTGAGTTTTTTCTGTGCTAAAGCATAATCTTCTTGATTGATTGTAATTAAAACATCGGTAAAATGAGAGCAAATTTTTTCTACCGGATAATAAAGCATCCAATTTTTCAGAGGGGCTCCCTTGTAAAAATGGAATCCGTGAGCAGTATAAAGCATTCGGGTCTGTTTATAATGTTGGCTTAGTCGATTTGCCAAACGGCAAATCATTCCGCCAATAGGAGAATGACAATGTACCATATCATAGCAGCGGTCATTCATTAGATGCAGAGTTTCTCTCAATGACAGAAATATTTGCTTAAAAGCTGTTATATTTCGGGGTATAGGGATATGAATAACTTCCACACCTAACTGTTCCAATTCTCGTTGCATATAGGCAATTTTTTCCGCTGAAATAGTACTGCCTTGTTCCATATTGCAAGCAACATCCACTCGATAGCCTTGTTCTAATAAAAGTCGGATGTTTTCCATATTAAACTGCTGAATCATGGATGCCACAGAAGCATACATCAGTGCTCTTGCCATATATCTATTCCTCTGTTTGTACAATAGACTCCCTTAGAGTAACAATGCGATATTCCTCTTTATACTCACTCATTCCGGTTTCATAACTCAAGCTACCAAATGCCTTATTCACGAGTCCTGTCATGCTACTCAAAATTTTCAACGCCCAGCTAAAGCCTTTTATCAACAGCACTTTCTTTCCATGTGCCTGCGCTATGAGTTTCACAAGTTCAGATGTGTTACTGTACTCAGAATTCTGAGGCCAAAATGTACCCTGTTCATCATTCTCGATCATTAGCCGAACAAATTCACACAGATTCTCAATATAAAGCATAGAGCGCTCATTCTTCACATAAGGGAAAATCGGAGTCTTCAAGGCTATTTTTGCAAGCAACGGATAATTCCCCTTACTGCCTTTTCCGTAAATCATTGGGGGACGTAGAATAACAACTTTGAAACAGTCTTCGTTCAGGGATTTGATTCCATTTTCCGCTTGCACTTTGCTATCACCGTAACAATTTGCAGGAGAAACCGGCGTATCCTTTGTAATTACTTTGCTTTTACCAATCGGCGCACTGTTACCATAGACAATCGCGCTACTCATGAAGATAAATTGTTTTACGCCATCGGTCTTAGCTTTTTTCGCGGTTTCCACAGTCAAATCGGTGTTTACGGCATAGTAGAGCTTTTCTTTCTCCGCACTGATCTTGCCGTTATCGGAGTGAGCAATCCCAGCAACATGAAAAACCGAATCATATCCGGCGAAATCCTTCTCCCGCCATGAACCGTCAATCATATCAATGGTGTCGACAACATAATCGTTTTGATAATTTTCTTCGATGTATTTTGCAAACGACATACCAATGTAGCTATTTGCCCCGGTTATCAACACTTTTTTCATTTCTTTTCCTCGATATATTCTTCGGTCGAGTCGGTATCGGGAGCAGATGCCGTTACTTCGCTCTCGGCGACTTCGCGGATAATTTCTTGATTAGGTTGTTCTTCGTGAAGTTCGCTCGTGCCGCCTTCTACGACGCC